>NZ_JACHYV010000005.1:0-254792 GCF_014193135.1 Rhizobium sp. BK049 | reverse complement strand
GCCGCGTTGACGTTCGAGATCGGCAAAAACGCGGTAGCGGCCCTCGGCATGAAGCCCGTCCAGCTCGTTTTTGAAAAATGCTTCGAAATCCATCAGATGCTCCCTTTTGCGAGGTCAAGCGATACATCGGGGCAGCCGGTCGGTATTTGATCTCCGTCAAGTTCGGCGCAAGTCGCGTGCTTTCGCGGGGGTCGCCGTGATTGCGTTACATCAATGAGGAAGCCTGGGGCTGGTGTAGTGTCACGGGGCGAGTCGGGAGCTCCCGTGTCAACCAGGGAAGTTGACAGATGGCTTGCTCGATTCACAGATCGAGCAAGCCTCCTCGTCACTTCGGCGTGACGGCGCGCCAACGCGACCGAAACTTCAATCCAGGTTGCGAACTGGCGATACGAGCAGGCAATCCTTATAGCCGGCAATGCCGCCAAGGCCCTCGATGAGAACCTTGATCGCCCTGCGCTTGAGCTCGGATTCCACGTGTCCGTCGACCGTCACCTGCCCGTTCCGGACGGAAACCTGGACTTTTTGCGGCGTCAGACCGAGATCCGATCTCAGCCGGGTTCGCACCGCCAGCGTGATGGCCTCGTCTCCCCGCGGCAATACCGTTGTCGGCGCCTCGGCGATGACACGCAGGATATCCCGTCGGCTCACGATCCCGACCAGACGTTCGTCTTCGACGATCGGCAGCCGCTTGATACGGTGCACCTGCAAGCTTTCGGCAATATCGGAGACTTCGCTGTCGGGCCGGGCGACGATGACGTCCTGGGACATGACATCTGCCACACACCATCCGTTGCTGCCAATGTAACGTTCGAGGTCGATCTCGGATATCAGCTCCGGCGCCCGCGCCGGACGGGGAGAAAAGCGGACCTCCCGGCGTAGGAGCAGATCACCCTCCGTCACCATGCCGCAGATGCGGTCGTGGTCGTCGACGACGGGAAGGCCGCTGACATGATTTTGCAGCATCATCGCGACCGCATGGCGCACACTCACCACCGGGCTGATCGAAACCACATTCGTGGTCATTATATCCCTTGCTTGCATGGTCGCTGCCTCACTGATCATAATTGTATTTGAAGATATGCTAGAGACAGGGTGTTCATACCGCTTTGATCTTCATCAATCTGCTCATGACCGCCGTCACATTCGCTCCGGGCGCGCGCCCTCCAGCGCCGGATGAGCCAGCACTTCGTCCGGATTGACGGCGGTGGAGGAGATGGGTCCGACGAGGGCTTTCGCCTCCTGCTCCTGCCCCGGATCTTGGCTCTGCCCCTGCCCCTGGCCTTCCTGCCACAGCCCCTGCTGTTTCAGCTTGTCGGCCACTTCCTTCGGCATATAGGTCTCGTCATGCTTGGCCAGCACGGTGTCGGCGGTAAAGACGTTGCTGCCTGGGGCAAACATGCCCTCGGTGACGACCCCCTGGCCCTCGCGGAACAGATCGGGCAGGATGCCGGTATATCTGACCTTCACCGCATTGGCGCTGCCGTCGGTGACGGAAAACTCCACCGTCGAGCCGGCGCCGCGCACGACGCTGCCCGCCCCGACCAGGCCGCCGAGCCGGATGCGGGTCTCCGGCGCCACCGGCGTCTTGGCAAGATCGGCCGGCATGTAGAAATAGGCCACCGACTGGCTGAAGGCGAACATCACCAACAACACCGCCGCCAGGATGAAACTCATCCCGCCAGCAATCACCGCAAGGCGCTTCTGCTTGCGCGTCATCTCTTATCTCCTGTGGCTCCCGCCACCACATTGAAGCCCGGCCAAATTACGGCGTGTTTTGCCGGCTTGTTCCCGACGTCAGCAGGCCTTCCGCAACAGATCGACACTGTCGACCAGCACGACCTTACCTTTGACTTCGACACCTGCGGGAACGAGCGCCGCGAATGCCCGCGACAGCGCTTCGGGCGCAAGCCCTAGTTTGCCGGCCAGAATCCTCTTCCGGTAAGGCAGGCGAAACGTGGCCTGTGAGGCTGCGGCAGGGCACCGGCTTACGAGGTAGTTCGCGACGCGCTGCGCGGCCGTGTGCAGCCGGTCTCCAGCAATGCAATCCATTGCGCCGAGCAGATGTCGGGTCATGATACGCATGACGTTGCGATGAATGAAGGGGTCGCGGTCGGCGAGAGCCCGCAAGTATGCAAGTTCGAACAAGGCCACCTCCGCCCCGTCGGCGGAACACGCGCTGTAGGCGTAGGCTCCGCCGCCCGACAGAAGATATTCGCCGAAGGTGTCGCCGGGCTCGCAGACGCAGACATCTGCCTGGCGCCCGGTGGATTCGGATTTGGAAAGACGGACGAATCCGCTGATAACGCAATAGACGAACGACGCCGGCTGGCCTTCGGCGATGATCCGCTCGTCAGGAGCGAAGGTTTGCAACTGAGCTGTGGCGGCCAATTCTTGTATCGTGGCGTCGTCGAGGCCGTCGAACAGGTCAGACCGCAAAAGTATGGGATTTTTCGCAAGCATCGATCTTCCTCTCGTTTTGACCCGGATGCGGCATCAAGGTCCTTTGCGCTCGGTTTCGTCTTCGACGAGAATTCGCCAGGCGGCACCTTCAAGGTCGTCGTACTGGCCGCTTTTCAGCGACCAGAGGAATGCGAGCAGGCCCATTCCCCCCATCAGCAGCGCGATCGGGATCAGATAGATCAGCATGTTCATGCGGTCTTCACCTCTCCGCTGGCTTGCGCTTCGCTCCGCATGGGAGAATGTTTGCCAAAGGCATTCAACCGCAGCGCATTGGTTACGACGATGATCGATGATGTCGACATGGCCACGGCTGCGATCAGCGGCGTCGCCAGTCCGGCGATCGCGATCGGAACCGCCAGCACGTTGTAGCCGATGGCCAGAACAAAGTTCTGCCGGATCAGGCTGGCGGATCTTCGCGCAATGGCGACCGCTTGCGGAACGGCATCGAGCCGATCGTTGAAAAAGACCAGATCGGCGGCCTGCCTGCCGATGTCGGATGCGGTGGCGGGCGCCATCGAGACATGCGCTGTGGCAAGCGCCGGGGCGTCGTTGATCCCGTCGCCGACCATAAGCACGCGGCGACCCTCGCCGCTCAGCCTTTGGCATTCCTCGACTTTCTGCTTCGGCGCCAAGGCGCCCAGAGCCCTTTCAATGCCGAGAGCCTGCGCCGTGTTGTCGACGACATTTTGCCTGTCGCCGGATACCATCAGCGTTTCAAGGCCGGTGGCAGCGAGAGCGCAAACAGCTTCGGCAGCACCCGGGCGAAGCGTGTCGTCAAAGAGGAAACGTGCCAGATCGGCGCCGTTCTTCGACAGGATCACTTCCGAAAACGGCCCATCCTCCGTGCCGGGCGTAGGGGCGGTTCCGCAGGCAAAGGCGCGGTTGCCCAGCCGATAGACATCCGTTCCATTGCAGGCCTCCAGCCCCCCGCCCGGGATTTCCGTGACCCTGTCGAAGGAGAATGAAGAAGCCTTCTCAATGTCCCGCAGCAGCGCCTGGGAGAGAGGATGCCGTGAATGCGCGGCTAATGCGGTGGCGATGGCGGCATTGTCCGCGTCGGTGGCTTCGACCGCGACGAGACGCGGCCGCCCCATCGTTAGTGTGCCGGTCTTGTCGAAGGCGATGATATCCGCTTCGGCGAGTCTTTCGAGTGCAGAACCGTCCTTGACCATGATGCCCTTGCGGAAAAGCTCGCCCGCAGCGACCACCTGGACCACAGGAACGGCAAGGCCGAGCGCGCACGGGCAGGTAATGATCAGCACCGCGACCGCGACCAGCATCGCCTGTTTCCAGTCGCCGCAGAAAAATCCCCAGCCCAGTAAGGCCATCAGCGCCAACAGGTGCACGGCCGGGGAATAGAGTGCTGCGGCCCGATCGGCGATCCGGCGATAGCCGGCCCTGCTGCCTTCGGCAGCTTCCATGAGGCTGATGATTTCTGATAGAAGGGAATCTCTCGCCACTTTCGTCGCCCGCAGGATGAGCGAGCCGGTCAGATTCATGGCCCCCGAATTCACCGCGCTGCCTTTGGCGACTGCGACCGGCCTGATTTCACCGGTGACGATGGAGAGGTCCACGTCGCTCTCGCCGCTGACGATCGTGCCGTCGACCGGGATGCGCTCGCCTGCCGCGATCGCGATATCGTCACCCACCGCGATCTCTTCCACCGGAACGTAGCGGCGCGATCCGTCAGTCATCATCAGCAACGCCCCGCGCGGGGCAAGTCTTGCAAGTCCGTTGATCGCGGCGCGGGCCTTTTCCCGCATGACGTGATCGAGCGTTCTGCCGATCAGCAGAAAGAACAGCAGCGAAACCGAGGCGTCGAACCATGCGTGTTCGCCGTGATGCACCGTCTCCCACAGGGAGACGGCATACGACAGCGTCACGGCAAGCGAGATCGGAACGTCCATGTTGGTGCGCCCGCGTTTCAGGGCGTTCCATGCCGATTTGAAGAAGAAGCGCCCCGCATAGACCAGCGCGGGGGCCGCAATCATCGCCGAGATCCAGTGAAACATGTCGCGGGTCGCCGCGTCGGCGCCAGACCAGACCGACACCGAGAGCAGCATGATGTTGGCGGCTGCAAAACCCGAGACTCCGATCGCCAGCAGCAGCTGGTTCCTGATCCTGTCGTTTTCAGGTGCGGCGGGTGTGAAGAGATGCGCGCGGTATCCGGCCGCATTGATCGTTGCCAGGATTTCGGAGGGGTCAGTCGCCCGCTTCTCGATTTCCCCTTGATAAATGCAGCTGACCCGGCGGGCAGTGAGATTGACCCGGGCTTTTTTGACGAAGGGAAGCGCCGAGATCGCCTTTTCGAGGGTGGATATGCAGCCGCCGCAGTGGATGTCGGGTACACTGAGGTCGAGCTGATGCAATCCGGCGCCGAGCGGGTGGCTGGCGAGCCGAATTTCGTCGGCGCTGGCGGATGTCGCGATGAGGGCGAGCACGCTTTCCGTATCCATGGAGCAGCAGGTCATCGGCCAAACTCCGCAGTATCGATGCGCTTGGCCTCATCCATGACGACCAAGCCGTTCTTTCTCGATATGGCTTCGACGATCCAGTCGCCGCCGGCGACCTCGTGGTCGGCTTCGAACCGGCCCTCGCCCGTCTTCCGGAGGGTCAGGTGGAAATCCTCGTGATCACCGACCGGCCTTTTGAAATTCAGCGTGACTTCGTCGATGATCGCAGGCGCGCCCTTGCCGTCACGGATGTCGTAGCGGATCGCGCGGCCGTTGACGGAGAGAGCGCCCTCAACGCCGGAGGCGGCCATCGCCTTCATCGCTGCCGCCTTGCCGTTGAATTCCTGGCTGGCCACATAGGTGTTTTCGACGACCAGGCCGCTCCAGCTGGATGAAGCATACACGGCCATGGTGATATTGACGGCGATCACGACGGCGAAAAATGCCGAGGTGGCAAGAAGCATGTGCAAACCGGTAAAACCTCTAGTGGAAGCCTTCATTTCACCTCTCCCGGTGCGTTGAACGCCGCGCGATAGGTCGCCCGGTCGGAATGGCCCGTATCTTCGATGACGAAGAGGAATTCGTTGATCTCGGCCCCGTCAGGCTTGCGCGTCACGAAGACCTTGATCGTCGTGGCCGCGTCAGGTTCGGCATTGACCGTGAAGCTGCGGCCATCCTGCCTGCCGAACTCGGGAATGCGCATCATGCCGCCTTCGAGCCCGACGAGAGTGATGGTCACATCCCGCGGCGTCGGCACCATGTTGAGGACGCGAAGTGTGTAGCCGTTGCGGATGGAGCCGTCGCTTTCAAGGACATATTGGGGGTTGCGATCATGGACGACGTTGAGTTCGAGTCGTTCGCGGAAGGCAAGATGGATGACCATGGCAATGCCGATCGATGCCCAGACGACGGCGTAGAACACGATTCTCGGACGAAAGATGATCCGCCAGTCGAAATGCCGGACCGCCGAGATGAAGCTTCCATCAGCGTTTCGGACATTCGAGGGCTGGATAGCTGTCCGTCCTCCCTCCGTCGCAAGCGACATGTTGCTCGAATATTCGCTGAGCGTCGCATAGGCGATCAGGCCGCGAGGTTTTCCGAGCTTGTCCATGACGCCGTCACAGGCATCGATACAGAGAGCGCATGTGATGCATTCCATCTGCTGACCATCGCGAATGTCGATTCCCATCGGACAGACCGCAACGCAGGCATTGCAATCCACGCAATCACCGACCGGCAGGCCCTTGGCCTGGGCTTTCTTGGCGTGGCGCGACCTCTGCTCGCCCCGCCAGTCATTGTAGGTGACGGCAAGCGAATTTTCGTCCAGCATCGCGCCCTGAATGCGCGGCCACGGACACATATAGGTGCACACCTGCTCGCGCATGAGCCCGCCAAGCACATAGGTCGTGGCGGTCAGGATGGCGATGGTGGCATAGGCGGCGGCAGGGGCACTGCCGGCAAACAGCGAAGCCGCCAGGCTCGGCGCGTCGGCAAAATAGAAGATCCATGCGCCGCCGGTGGCGGCTCCGATCAGCAGCCAGATCGCATGCTTGATCAGCCGCTTGCTGAGCTTGTCGAAGGTGAAGGGGCCGGCGTCGAGCTTCATTCGCGCATTTCGGTCGCCTTCGATGGCGCGTTCGACGACGAGGAAGAGATCGACCCAGACGGTTTGCGGACAGGCGTAGCCGCACCAGGCGCGGCCGACCGCGGCGGTGACGAGGAAGAGGCCAAACCCCGCCATGACGAGCAGGCCCGCGACATAGTAGAATTCCTGGGGCCAGATTTCGATGAAGAAAAAGAAGAAACGCCGCGAGGAGAGGTCGACGAGAATTGCCTGACCGGTGGCGTAGGGACCGCGATCCCAACGGATCCACGGCGCCAGGTAATAAATGCCGAGCGTGATCAGCATCACCATCCATTTGAACCGGCGGAATCGACCCTCGGCGCGCTTTGGAAAAATCTTCTTGCGCGGCGCATAGAGAGGCTGTTGGTTGCGCCGGGCGTTGACCGGCTCGACACTGACGCGCTCGATGTCATTCGGATCTGGGGCGGTGTAGAGATTCATGGGAACCTGTCCAGTGTATGCCTGCCCTTGTCCCACCCGCGGCGCATCAGTTCCTTGATGCAGATCAAGAAATGACCTTTCGGAATGAAAAGGCCACGCCCTGGGGTAAGGGCGTGGCCGGAGGACAGCGGGGGAGAAACACCGCTGAGATGTCCTCGACAGGAGCTGAAACTATCGGCTCGTCTGCTTGTGATCCTTGAGGCAGATCAAGCTTACGATCGAATTTCCGATCTTTGCCGCATCCTCCTGTTCGGCCGACGGCGGGACCGCCTTGGCGCGTTCCGAAACGCGAGAGCGGATGATGGCGCGCGGGGTGCCGTAGAGACCGAGGATGGGATTGTGATCGTGAACTGTCATCGCTTCTCCTTGGAGCATTTCCGTTTTCTTCGAACCACGGAACTGCCCTGTCTCTCTGTTTTCTCGCCATCGCGGCCCAAAATCGCCGCCCACTTCTGCTGGAATTGCTCTAGGTTCCGCCGCCGAGCGAATGAACGAAAATGGTGAGCTCCTTGACGGTCGTATCCCCGAGGCGCGCAGCCCAGGCAGGCATGACGCCATGTTTGGGAGAGGCGACCTGGCGAACGATGGCGTCTTCGCCGCGCGCCTTCAGCCAGATCGCGTCGGCGAGATCCGGCGCTCCCATTTCCGCCTTTCCTTTGGCATCCTCGCCGTGACACGCGGCGCAGTTGTCGAGAAAGACCTGCCTTCCGGCCTCCGCGAGAGCGGGATCCGAGGGCGTATTGGTCAGGCCCCAGACGTAGGCAGCGACCTGCCGCATCTGGGCAGGCTCGAGCACATCGGTAAAGGCCGGCATCTCGGAAGCGTGGGTTTCGGCATCCGAATCGAACCGGATCCCGTGGGCGATCGTCGCCTGGATGGCGCCCAGGTCGCCGCCCCATAGCCAGTCGTCATCGTTCAGGTTAGGAAAGCCAGGGCCGCCGCTCGCCCCCGAGCCATGACAGGGCACGCAATTGACTTTGAATGAGGACGCACCGCCGGCGATTGCGAATGCACGGAGGGCAGGATCGGCGTCGATCTCCTGGACTGTCTTTGCCGCGATCAGGTCGTGAAACTGCGTCTGGGACGCTTTGGCCTGGTCCAGGTCCTGCTGCAGCTCCGCGCGAGTCGAGTAGCCGAGATAACCTTTCGTGGCGGAAGTGATCATCGGGATCGCGGGATATGCAATCGCATAGCCGACCGCCCAGAGAATGGTGGCGTAGAAGGTCCACACCCACCAGCGGGGCATGGGATTGTTGAGCTCGCGGATGCCGTCCCATTCATGTCCGGTCGTTTCGACGCCGCTCAATTCATCGATATGTTTTTCCGACATCTCAATCGTCCTTCAAGGGAATATCGGCGGCCTCTTTCGCCGTCTGCTTGCTGCCTGGGCGAAGGGTGAACACGACCACCCCGACGAAGAATGCCGCCATTGCCACCAAGCCCCAGCTATCGGCGAAGTGTCTCATTGCGGTGTAGGTTTCCATGGATCACCTCAACGGTAGCCGGTCGCGTCGTCATAGGTCGAGAAATCGACCAGCGTTCCGAGCATCTGCAGGTAGGAGACGAGCGCGTCCATTTCGGTCAGCCTGGCCGGGTCGCCGTCGAAATCGCCGACCTTCGCCTTCGGATAGCGTTCGAGCAGGGCCGTCGTGTCCGCGTTCGGATCGGCCTGAGCCCTCATGTCGGCTTCCGCATTCGCCAGCATGTCGTCGCTGTAGGGCACGCCGACGTCCTCGTTGGCCTTGAGGTCCATTACGACATCCTTGACCGTCACTTCCTGCTCCTTGAGGAAGGCGTAGCTTGGCATGATCGATTCCGGCACGACTGCCCGGGGGTCCGCGAGATGCTGGACATGCCATTCGTTCGAGTAACGTCCGCCGACACGGGCCAAATCCGGCCCCGTACGTTTTGATCCCCACTGGAACGGATGGTCGTACATGGATTCTGCGGCCAGTGAATAATGGCCGTAGCGTTCGACTTCATCACGGAAAGGCCTGATCATCTGGCTATGGCAGAGATAGCAGCCTTCACGGATGTAGACGTTGCGTCCTGCGAGCTCCAGCGGCGTGTAAGGACGCATTCCTTCCACTTTTTCGATCGTGTTCTGCAGGTAGAACAGCGGTGCGATTTCAACGATGCCGCCGATGCTGACGACGAGCAGCGAGCCGACCAGAAGAAGCGTCGCGTTTTTCTCGAGGATCTTATGTTTATCCAATATCGATGCCATGTCTCACCTCATTCGGCAGGCTGTGCCTGGGGTACGAAAGTGGTCGGGATTGCAGCTTCGTCGCGCTGGTGGCCGCGGATCGTCATGAACACGTTACAGGCCATGACGAGGCCGCCCGCCAGGTAAAGCGTTCCGCCGACCGCGCGTAGCACGTAGTAGGGGATCATCGCCGCGACCGTCTCCGCGAAGGAGTAGACGAGGAAGCCCTGGGAATTGTATTCGCGCCACATCAGACCCTGCTGGATGCCGGCTACCCAGAGCACGGCGGCGTAGATCACGATCCCGAGGGTCGCGAGCCAGAAGTGCCAGTTGACCATCCGCAGGCTGTAGAGACGTTCGCGCCCCCACAGTTTCGGTGTCAGGTAATAGATTGCCCCGAAGGTGATCATCCCGACCCAGCCGAGCGCGCCGGAATGCACGTGGCCGATCGTCCATTCGGTATAATGGCTGAGCGAATTGACTGTCTTGACCGACATCATCGGGCCCTCGAAGGTCGACATGCCGTAAAAGGCGATGGCGACGATCATCATCCGGATGACCGGGTCGGTGCGGATCTTGTCCCAGGCGCCCGAAAGCGTCATCAGGCCGTTGATCATGCCGCCCCAGGAGGGCATCCAGAGCATGACCGAGAAAACCATGCCGAGCGTCTGGGCCCAGTCGGGCAGCGCCGTGTAATGCAGATGGTGCGGACCGGCCCAGATATACATGAAAATCAGGGCCCAGAAGTGGATGATCGACAGCCGGTAGGAATAGACTGGCCGGTTGGCCTGCTTCGGCACGAAATAATACATCATGCCGAGGAAGCCGGCGGTGAGGAAAAAGCCGACGGCGTTGTGGCCGTACCACCATTGCGTCAGCGCATCCTGGACGCCCGAGAAGAGAGAATAGCTCTTGGAGCCGAGGAACGAGGCCGGAACGGCAAGGTTGTTGACCACGTGCAGCATCGCGATAGTGACGATGAAGCCGAGATAGAACCAGTTCGCCACGTAGATGTGCGGTTCTCTACGCTTCAGGATCGTTCCGAGATAGACGGCGAGATAGGCGACCCAGACGATCGTCAGCCAGAGGTCGACATACCATTCGGGCTCGGCATATTCACGGGCCTGGGTGATGCCGAGCACGTAGCCTGTCGCCGCCATGACGATGAAGAGTTGGTAGCCCCAGAAGACGAACCAGGCGAGGCTACCGCCGAAGAGCCGCGCGCGGCAGGTCCGCTGCACCACATAAAAGGACGTCATGATCAGCGCGTTGCCGCCGAAAGCAAAGATGACCGCCGATGTGTGAACCGGCCGCAGCCTGCCGAAATTAAGGTAGGGCGCGATATTGAGGTCGGGAAAAGCCAGTTGTAGCGCGATGATAACGCCAACGAGGAAGCCGACCACGCCCCAGAATACGGTGGCGATCAGGCCGTAGCGGACCACTTCGTCGAAATAGCCTGACAGGTCGACTTTCTGCCGCTGGTCCGCCGGTGTGAAGTCGACCTTCCTGACAAGGAGCAGGGTCCCGGCAATCAGGCAGAAGCTGAGTATTCCCATATGCATCGCAAAAAGATGATCGTGCGCGAATGCGGCTCCAAGCAGCGCTAGAAACGCCGCGACCGCGAGCATCATTGTTTCGATCGTGTAATTCATGATGTCGTCCCCAGTGCAAAGACGACCGCCCCGCGGCCGGCTTTCTCGGTAGTTCGGGGCAGGACTGTCACGAAGCTAGCGATGGCTCCTTGATCTACATCAACAAGGGGACCTCACGCCGCGGATGGACCGCCGCTGTTACACACTGTTACTTTCTTTCACCCTTTGGCACCGTCCGCTCATTCCCTTGTGACGCGACAGCTTTCTACTGCACCCACTGCCACGAGGGGACACGACGATGCTGATGCAGAACAACCACGCATTCGAAAATGCCGAGAAAACGGTCGAAGCAATTGCTGCCGGCCAATCGCTTTCGTCGCTTTTTCTGAGCTCGGCGGCGGAGCCTGTCGCAGCCGGCAAGGCGATTTGCTGGGAGGGCGACCAGGCGAAACATCTCTTCCAGGTGGAAGAAGGCGTCGTTCGCCTGCATCGCATCATCGGCGAGGGCCGCCGGGTGATCACAGCCTTTCATTTCGCCGGCGATCTCATCGGCGCCTCGTTGCAAAACGACTTCATTTTCACGGCGGAGGCCGTCACCGAATGCAAGATCCGGCGCATGTCGCGCAAGAGCTTTCACGAAGAAGTCGCCCGCTCCGACGCGCTCGGCCCGGCCTATATCTCCCTGCTTTGCCAGGAGGCGACCGCCGCTCATGAACAGATGGTGCTGTTGTCGAAAAAGAATGCCGAGGAGCGTCTCTGCAGCTTTATCCTCAAGCTTGCGTCCCGCCGCAACCTGCGGCCGCGCCAAGGCCTGGTGCGCGTTCCCATGAACCGCCAGGACATTGCGGATCATCTCGGCCTGACCATCGAGACCGTGTCTCGCACGATCACGAAACTGGCGTCTCGCAACATCGTTATTCCCGAGGGCAGGCACGACCTGAGGATCGTCAATATTGCCCGGTTGAAACAGTTGTCCGGCGACGCTGATGATTTTTCTGACGATTCCTGTCATAGGGTCAACCTGCACTGATGCAACAAGCCGCAGGATTGACATTCATGCCTCACCGCCTCGTGTCACCGAGAACCGCATCGCCGCAGGAGCTGGATGCCATGGTGCACGTACTCGACGGAGCGGATATCGTCGTTCATCGTTTCGACGGAACGATCACACACTGGTCGATCGGCTGCGAGAACATGTATGGCTGGGCACGAGAGGAAGCCGTCGGCGAGAAGGTCCATGAACTTCTGGCGACGAAGTTTCTCGAACCGGCGGAAAACATCCGCGATCAGCTGAAATCGCGCGGTTTCTGGCAGGGCGAAATCATTCATCGCCACAAGAGCGGTCATGACATTCACGTCGCATCGCGCTGCGTGCTGGTCAGCCTGCCGGACGGAGAGCTTACGGTCATCCAGACAAACAGCGATGTCAGCGCACTGAGGCAAGCTCAAGAGGCGGTCAAGTCGCGTGAGGCGCATCTCAGCTCAATCCTCGACACCGTACCCGATGCGATGGTGGTGATCGACCATAAGGGAAAGGTTCTGTCATTCAGCAAAGCTGCTGAAAAGCTGTTCGGAATGCCCGCGGATCAGATTTGCGGCCGTAACGTCAGCAACCTGATGCCCACCCCCTACCGTGAAGCGCATGACGGCTATATCGACCACTATATCGAAACCGGCGAGAAGCGCATTATCGGCTACGGGCGCGTCGTAACCGGACAGCGGGCCGACGGATCACAATTCCCCATGGAACTGCACGTTGGAGAGGCGACGGCCAACGGCGAGCGGATTTTCACCGGTTTTGTCCGCGACTTGACGAGCCGCTTCAGGATCGAGGAGGATCTTCGCCAGGCGCAAAAGATGGAGGCGATCGGACAGCTGACCGGGGGCCTTGCGCATGACTTCAATAATCTCCTGACCGTCATCAGCGGCAACCTCGAAATGATCGAGGACAAGCTGCCGCCCGGCAGTCTTCGCGACATTCTCAAGGAAGCCCAGTCCGCCGCGCAGGACGGAGCGATCCTGACCGGGCAGCTGCTGGCCTTCGGCCGCCGGCAGCCGCTGAACCCCAAGCATGCCGATCTCGGTCAGCTCGTGAGCGGCTTTTCGGATCTGCTACGGCGAACGCTCGGCGAAAATATCAAGCTGTCGACCGTCATTGACGGGTCGGGCCTCGACGTGCTCGTCGACAGCTCACAGCTCCAGAACGCCATTCTGAACATCGCCCTCAACGCAAGGGACGCGATGCCGAGGGGCGGCAGTCTGACGACGACGATCTCGCGCGTCCATCTCGACGCAGATTATGCCAAGATGTTCCCGGAGGTGCGCAGCGGCAACTTCGTCCTCATTGCCATGACGGATACTGGCATCGGTATGACCGAGGAGGTCAGGAAGCGCGCGATAGAACCATTTTTCACAACCAAGGAAGTCGGCTCCGGCACGGGGCTCGGGCTCAGCATGGTCTATGGTTTCGTCAAGCAGTCGGGCGGGCATCTCCAGCTTTACAGCGAGGTGGGGCGCGGCACGACAGTCAGGATATATCTGCCTGCCATCAGTGATGCAAAGCCTCGGGAGCCGGCGTCGGATCTTGACAGCGGCGAGAGCCAGCTGCCGCGCGGCGACGAAACAGTGCTGGTCGTGGAGGATGACGCCCGCGTCCGCCGCGTGGCCGTCGCCAGGCTGGCGTCAATGGGCTACACGGTGCGTGAAGCCGAAAACGGCCACCGCGCACTCGACCTCCTGCGGGAGAACCCCGGCGTCGCGCTCCTGTTCACCGACATCGTCATGCCGGGCGGGATCACCGGTGACGAACTCGCACGGGAAGTGCGGGTTATGCGGCCAGACATCGCGGTTCTGTTCACGTCAGGATATTCCGAGCCGGGTCTTGCGGAAAAAGGCACCGTTCCCGGCGCACAGTGGCTGCGTAAGCCCTATACCGCCAAAGAACTGGCCTTGAAGATCCGCGAGCTTCTCGACGCGAAGTGACTTCGGGCCTGTTGCCATTGTCGGCAGACAGACAAAAACCTGATCCCCAGCTTTTTTCGCGAATTTGACGGGGGTCAAAGAACCGGATTCCGGCATCTCCTAAGACCGGTTCACGCGGCGGATGGAGCCTCGCAGAACAGGAGATTGCACATGCGTTTGAAATTCGGTCTGATCGCTGCAGCGGCAGCCTTGATTGCCTCGGCAGCGCCCTTGATGGCCGCCGACCACCAGGTTCAGATGCTTAACAAGGGCGCGGACGGCGCAATGGTGTTCGAGCCCGGCTTCTTGAAGATCGCCCCCGGCGACACCATCACCTTCATTCCCACCGACAAGAGCCACAACGTCGAGACCTTCAAGGGCCTCATTCCGGATGGCGTCGCCGAATTCAAATCCAAGCCGAACGAACAGTATCAAGCGAAATTCGATGTTCCCGGCGCCTATGTATTGAAATGCACGCCGCACGCCGGCATGGGCATGGTTGCCTTGATCCAGGTCGGCGACAGCCCGGCCAATCTCGAAGCCATCAAAAGGGCAAAGGTGCCGAACATGGTACGCAAGCGGCTCGACGCCGATCTTGCCCATCTCACCCGGTAATCAATGACCGGCGCGGATGGCCGCACTCGCGCGCCATCCTGCACGATGGAGAACCCGCCTTGCCTTCGCCGGTGGCGGCCGTTCAAGACTGCGCTGCGGCTCAGGCTGCCGGCGACCGCCCGGCTCTGATGCAGGTCAGGCGGCCTTGCTGTGCTTGCGTCCGTGCGAGCCAAAATAGGCGTCGAACGCCGCCGCGACTGCACGGACCATGAAGCGTGCGTCTCGGGATACGACGATCCGCTCGCCGCTCATTGTCGCAACGCCGTCCGCCATCAGCTCACCGAGACGGTCGTTGCGCTCAACAAGGAAGCCGGTGTCGAAACCCGTTCCGCTGCTCACACTTCCGAGGTCGACTTCGAAATCGCACATCAGCCGTTCGATGATTCTCGCCCGAAGCTTGTCCTCTTGGCTGAGAAGATAGCCTTTGGCGGTGGGCAGGACGCCAGAGGCAATCCGCTCCGCATAGAGACCCAGAGGCACGTGGTTCTGCATATAGCCACTCGGTAGCCGGCCGATCGCGGAAGCGCCGAGGCCGATGAGATTATCGCAGTCATCCGTGCTGTAGCCCTGGAAGTTTCGTCTCATCGTGCCGTTGCGTGCGGCGAACGCCAGCTGATCCTCCGGCAAGGCAAAGTGGTCAAGCCCGATACGCACATATCCGGCTTGTTGAAGCTCCTGGGCGATGGCTTCCGCCTGCTCGTTGCGCTGTTTTGCGTCTGGCAGCGATGCTTCGTCGATCAGACGTTGATGCTTCTTGAAGGAGGGTATGTGGGCGTAACCGAAAACAGCGAAACGTTCCGGACGCAGCTCCGCGGCAAGGCGGACGGTTTCCACACAGGATCGGACAGTCTGCTTCGGGAGGCCATAGATCAGGTCGAAATTGATGCTTGTCACGCCTGCGGAGCGCAACCCGGTGAGCGCCATCTCCGTCTGCTCGAAGGACTGCAGCCGATTGATTGCCGCCTGCACGACCGGGTCGAAGCTCTGGACCCCGAGGCTCGCGCGATCGACACCGTTTTCGAAGAGCGCATCGATCATGGGGGCGGCCAATGTGCGCGGGTCGATCTCGATTGCCACGCTGGCATCCGCTTCGAAGGCGAAGGCGCTCCGGAGCTTTGCCATCAGAGCGGAGAATTCCTGCGGCTTCATGATCGTCGGCGTGCCGCCGCCCAAGTGCACGTTTCTGACGGGCACGTCGTTGCCGGCGGCAAAGGAAACGAGCTCGATCTCCTGGCTCATCACATCAAGATATTCGACGACCGGAGCATCCTGCCGGGTGATGGTCGTGTGACAGCCGCAGTACCAGCACATCGAACGGCAGTATGGTAGGTGGAGATAGACCGAGACTGGGCCGGCCTCTCCGATTTCGGCAAGGCCGGCGGCATATTCATCCGGTCCGACGGCTGCTGAAAAAGCCGGCGCCGTTGGGTAACTCGTGTAACGCGGAAGCCGTGCATCGCCGTATTTTGCGACAAGATCGTCGGGCATCATCAGATTTCCTTTCAAAAAGCAGGATGCTTTATGCCCAGGGGCCGCACGGTCTTCCTTGTTCCAAATCAATGATGTTGCCGTCGCCGCGAAATCATCCAGATATCTGTACATTGCCTTAAAGCCGTCGCGGGTGGTCCCGGCGCGGATGTTCGGTGCCGTCCCCGCCCTTTCGAATTGATCGAGGTCAAAGCGTCTTTTGACCGGCGTCGTAACCTGGAAAACTGGAATAGGCCGCAGCGACGAACCAATGATCCGGAGCGATGGAATGCCATATGAAATCGTCACAGCAAGTCTCGATGCGAAAGACAAGTCAGGGCATATCGATGTGCGGTTCGGGCCCGACATGAAGACCGTCATCGTGTCCCGGAGGGCATTGCTGTCCGTTGCGTCGCCGCCGCGGGCAACCGAATTCCGCCTTCTTCAATACGTTGACACTTTCTGCCAAATAGCCGCGCGCCGCCTTGCCTTAACGAGCGGCAACACGATTCTGATTACGGCGAACGATGTCCGCGGATGGCTCTGCGCATGGCAGTCCTCGCCGGCCCCCGTCCCGATGCCGGCGAAACGCCATTGGCTGCACGACGCCAGACCTGCAAATCCGACCTGAGTGGATTTGCGGCTTCCGATGAGGACAACGCCGGCCGGCTGGTGACACCAGCTTGAGGGGCATGTTAAAGACGATGCCACTGAATACGATCTGTAACGAGCAAGGCTTGGCGGATGGACGATGGCAGCACTTCAACATGACGCGCATCTTCTCGTCGTCGACGACGATCCGCGCATTCGGCAGATGTTGACGCGCTATTTCGAGGATGAGGGTTACACGGTCTCTTCCGCCGCTGACGGCACCGAGATGCGCGTGCGCCTGCGCCAGCAGAATTTCGACGCCGTGCTGCTCGACCTCGTTCTTCCCGGCGGCGCCGACGGCCTTGATCTTGCCCGTGAAATCCGCGCCCAATCCGACGTGCCGATCATGATGCTGACGGGCCGCGACGACGTCGTCGATCGAATCGTCGGTCTGGAGGTCGGCGCTGACGATTACATCGCCAAGCCCTTCCATCTCCGGGAGGTCCATGCGCGCCTGAAATCGATCCTGCGCCGCCGGCAAGCGCCTGCGCGCAGCGCCGAGCCGGCTGGCGAAGAGATTATCGGCTTCGAAGACTGGAAGCTCAATCTCAGCCGCAGGCAGCTTTTCGATCCGGAAGGCACGGAAATCGAATTGACGACCGGCGAGTTCGATATGCTGACGACCTTCGTCCGCCATGCCGGACGGGTTCTGACCCGCGACGTGCTGATGGACCTGACCCGGGGCCGAAGCCTCGAAGCTTTCGACCGGACGATCGATGCTCAGATCGTCCGGCTGCGGCGCAAGATCGAGACGGACCCGAAGAAGCCGCAATTCATCAAGGCTGTGCGCGGCGTCGGCTACGTCTTTACCGCAAGGTTGGATTGACGGTTGCTGGAGATGGCGAGGCTGACACGCCTCGGCCTCTGCGGTGTCCAATCATCAGGAGCCCAGCAAGGCAGTGATCTCGGCGCGAGAAGGCATGGCGGGGGCCGTGCCCGGCCGTGTTACCGCGATAGCGGCGGTGGCGCAGCCGAAACGGACGGCATGGATTGGCGCTCGGCCCTCGGAGATTGCCGTCGCGAACCCACCGAGAAAGGCGTCGCCGGCTCCGGTCGTGTCAGTGACATTTCCCGCCGAAAATACGGGGACGAATTCGCTGTGCCCGGCGGTGTGATAGAGCGCACCGCGGGCGCCGAGCGTGATGACCGCTGCGCGCGCGCCCCGATCGACCAGAGTGCGCGCGGCTGCACGTGCCTGCTCATCAGTTTCGATCGCATGGCCCACCAATTCCGCTGCTTCGACTTCGTTGGGAACGATGAAATCGCACAAGCCGTAGATGCTGTCCGGAATGGCGCCGGCCGGCGCGGGGTTAAAGATCGTAATGGCCCCTGCCCTCTTGGCGATCGACAAGGCGTGCAAAGCCGCTTCCAGCGGTTGTTCGAGCTGTGTCATGAAGATGGCGGCGCTTTCGATCGCCGCCCGGTTCACTTCGACATCTTCGATGCCGATCAGCCCTGCGGCGCCCGGTACCACGATGATGGCGTTGTCGCCGCTTATCTCGTCGACGAAGATGAAGGCAGCGCCCGTGGAAACCCCTTCCATCTTCATCACATTGGCCGTCACACCCGCTTCGGCATAGGCCGCCAGCGCCATCGCGCCGAACGCATCGTTGCCAACCCGGGAAATGAAGGTCACCTTGCCGCCGGCCTTTGCCGCGGCGATCGCCTGGTTGGAGCCCTTGCCTCCCGGCCCGAGGGTGAAACCAGACCCCATCAGCGTCTCGGCGATATGGGGCAGGCGTTTTGCCTTATAGGCGGTGTCGGCAGCAAAAATTCCCAGGATGACGATCCCGCTTTTCTCGTTCATCGCACCGCCTCTTCCGCTGGAATGACGCCCTTGGTCAAAAGGAAGCATCCATAGAACCGCAATTCCCCGGTTGCGATTACGCAATAGGCCTTTTTGGCGATTTCGTAGAACGCCATGCGTTCGATGGGATACATCGGCGACGGCTTGCCTTCGGCGCGGTCGACGATCGCCTGTACTTCCTGTTGAATCGGCGGAATTTCATCCGGTTTGCCGATCACTTCCATGCGGCCGACCGAAGGCTGGATCGGCGTGTCCAAAGGCAAGACCGAAAGGACCGCGTCAATCGCCTGCGGCGCGGGAATATTTTCCATGGTCAGCAGTCTACCCAGGCGCGTCTGACGGGCGATCGAATCCGATGGAAAATTCATGTCGGAGATGACGAGATAATCGCCATGTCCCATGTTGCAAAGCGCTTGAAGAATGTCGCCGTTGAGTTCGGCCCGAATTCCCTTGAGCATTGATCTTCCATCCTTTCTCTGGCCGGAGCCCCGGCCGTGCTTCAATTTCTGTGTCCGGCGATATCCGCCTTGGAGTGCCCGGCGCGCTGTTTTCGGACGCTTAGGATCTACGCATTGGGCTTTCCGACAACCGATCCCGATTTTCGGGTCGCTGCGCCAGGTTGCGGGCACGGGCCGCTCGAACCGCGCACGATCAGCGATCCGTCCACCATTTCGTCGCCCTTGCCCGGCGGTTCTTCGAGGAGAAGGCTGACCGCGCGCCGCGCCAACATGTCGGCCGGCTGGCGAATGGTTGTCAGCCGCGGCACCACCAGATTGGCAAGCGAGATGTCGTCGAACCCTGTGACGGAAAGTTTTCGCGGCACGTCGATCTTGAGGTCGCGGGCAGCGCGTAAAGCGCCGATCGCCTGCTGGTCGCTGGCGGCCGCAATCGCCGTTGGCCGGTTCTGCGGCGGGCGTGAAAGCAGCTCGCGGGCGATTCTTTCACCGGATTCGTAGTCGAACCTGCCATGGGCAATTTCCAGTTCGGCAGGCTCGCCGGTTTTGCCGAAGCCGTCCATGCGGCTGACAAAGGCCTCTTTGCGCATGCGCCCTGCTTCAGTGTCGGTCGGCCCGGCAATATAGGCGATGCGCCGGTGCCCTAGCCCATAGAGATGATCGGCAATCAGCGTGGCCGCCTGCGCATGGTTGGTCGAAACCAGGGGAAAGGCGCCGAAGCGCCGGTCCAGCGATATGACCGGCACCGAGGCTGGCAGATCGAGACCTGAACCGTCGCTCGAAGCCACCACGATGATGCCGCGCACTGATCGGTCGAGAAAAGCCGAAACATGGCTCTGCTCCGCCTCGCTGTCGTTATGCGAGCTTGCCAGCATCAGGCTGTGACCGCATTCGAGCGCCGCGCGCTCGACGCTTGCCGCAAGCTGCGCAAAAAAAGGGTTGGTGATGTCGGGAACGACGAGGCCGATCACGTCGGTTCTGCTGGTGCGCAAGGCTCGTGCAGTCACGTTCGGTCGGTAACCGAGCGCCGAAATGGCGTCGTTGACCCTTTCACGGAGCATGGGTTTGACCGCGGCTTCGCCCGACAGAACACGCGAAACAGTGCCCACGGAGACGCCCGCATATTCGGCGACATCCTTGACTGTGGGCATCTTCACCATGTTCAAACGTCCCGCGGCTATTTTACCGCTCCTGCGGTCATCCCGGCGATGATGTGTTTTTCCAGCACGACGCCGACGATGACCAGCGGAAGAATACCGGCGGTGGAAAGGGCGGCCATCGACCACCAGTTGATGCCCTGGCTGCCTGTCTGGCTGGCGATCATCACCGGCAGCGTGTTCGTATTGGTGGAAGTCAGCAATGCGGCGAAGAAATATTCATTCCAGCACAGGATCAGCGCCAAAAGGAAGGCGGCAACCATGCCCGGCAGGACGAGCGGCACGATGATGCGGGCAAACGCTCCCCAGATCGACAGGCCGTCGACCAGCGCGGCCTCCTCGAGCTCGACCGGTATGGTGGCGAACTGGTCGCGCATGATCCAGACGACGATCGGCAGGACCATCAGCGTATAGACGGCGATCATGCCGGCATAGGTGTCGAGCAGCGCCAGTTCCTTGTAGAGAACCAGGAATGGCAGGGCCAGGACGACGGGCGGCATAATGAGCTGCGACAGGAAGAAGAAGGAAATGTCGGAATTGCGCATATGGCCGAACTTGTAGGAGAAGCGGCTGAGGCCGTAGGCGGCGAGCGATCCGAGCACAACCGCAAGAGCGGATGCGGTGACGGAGATGATGACGCTGTTCCAAAGCCTGCGCATGAACTCGTCGCGCACGGTCGAGATCTGGGGAATCGTATCGGGAGAGAGGCCGAGCGAGCGCCAGCCGAGCCAGTTGGGCGCGAAATTGAACCACGGGATCAGGTTGCCGCGCATGACGTCTGCGGCTGTCTTGAACGAGGTCGAAACCGTCCAGAACAGCGGGAAGATGCAGACACAAGCCCAGATGACGAGCAGGCCGTAAACGGCCAAACGCATGGCCCACCAGCGAATGCGTTGGCCCCGTCCGTATTTTTCGAAATCGATGCGAACCATCAGAGCCTTCCTGTCATACGCTTGACGATGCGGTCGGAGATCTTCATCAGCCCCGTCATGCCGACGACGATGATCACGAGATAGACGAGCGCGAGCAGGGTCCCATATCCGACATTCGAGCGGTCTCGGTATTCGCGGTAGATAAAACTGGTGACGGAATCGGTCGCCCCGCCAGGCCCCCCCGATGTCACGGTGATGATGATGTCGGCGAGCTTTAGCTTGAAGATGATGCGGATCATCACTGCCGTGACCGACACAGGCAGCATCAGCGGGAAAATCACCTGCCAGAAGCGCTGCCATTTGGTGGCGCCGTCGACTTCGGCCGCCTCCAGCACCTCCCTCGACAAGGCCTGCAATCCGGCGAGCAGCATGATCATCATGAAGGGAATGAAGGTCCAGGCGTCCATGATCATGATCGAGAGGCGCGCCGTCAGCGGATCGCCGAAAAAGGAGGGGTTTTCCCAGCCGAGCCAGCGGGCCATGCGCGCAATCGGGCCGAAACGGGTTTCCAGCATCGATTTTCCCACCATCCAGCTCACCGCGACCGGCGACAACATCAAGGGCACGAGGAAAGTAACCCGCCAGAACTTCCGGGCAATGATTTCCTGGTTAAGGAGCAGCGCCAGGCCGAAGGCGATCGCATATTCCACGGCAATCGCAAGGCAATAAAGGATCATGTTGAGCAAGGCATTGGCATAGAACGGATCGGCGATCATCCGGCGCACATTGTCGAGCCCGTTGAAGCGCCGCCCGGCAGAAGAGGCGAGGTTCCAGTCGGAGAAGCCGATCCAGAGTGCAAAGAGCAGCGGGAAGACCACCATCGATACGACGAAGAGTGCTGCCGGCAGAACAAAGAGCGCCTTCTTGCCGGCCTCGCCGTATATGACGACGCGGGTGACGCAAAGAACCGCGGCCCAGATGAAATAGGCGTAGAGAACCGGCCGCCAGTTGGCAAAGCCCCAATCGGTCCAGCCGAGTTCGTGGACAGCCTGCAACACAAAGGATGCGATGAACCATATGGCGCTCAGCCACAGAGCCGCGCGGCCCCAGAAACGGCGGCTCGCGGAAATGGAGCCGGCTTCGACCGTGTGGAGCAGGTCGCCTTCGACTGTCGACATTGATATTCCTCGCCCGGACAGGATGGGCGCCGGCGGAGCCTTTTCAGTCCGCCAGCGCGTTTATGCCAATCGATCAGAGCCCGAGGCTCGTCCGATAGAGCTTCAGCTGGCTATCACGGCCGATCTGGTCGGTGATCTTTTCCCAGGCGGCTGCAATTGCATCCGCCGTTTCCTGTGCCGACTTGTATTGTCCGGCAAAGCCCTTCGCCAATTCGTCCTCGGCGACTGAGTAGTATTGGAAGATGCCGGGGATGCGCGGTTCGATCGCGGCGTTCGGGTGATTGTAGCTGTCGGCGTTCGAACCCAGATAGTCCTCGATGTAGGCGCGGTCGTAACCGGCCTTTTCCCATTCGTCATAGTTGAAGTGCGACTGACGATAGGGCTGGAAGCCGGACGGATAGGCCGACGTCCAAAGGGACAGATCCTTGCCGCCGAGATGGGCGGCAGCAGACCAGGCCGCCTTGCGCTTCTTTTCGTCGCTGGAGACCCGCTTGGTGACGTAGATGCCCCAGCCGAGGTAGGCCATGTTGGGCGCCTCGTTATACTTGTCTTCCCACTGCCCGGTCTTGCGGTTGTACACGCGGTTGGAGCCGCGGTTGATGCCGAAGCCGACCACGTCGCCGACGACCGAGGTATCGGATGTGCGGGCGCCGGAGCCAACATCGCCCCACCACATCAGCATTGCACCGGTGCCTGCCAGAAACTGCGAGAAGGCCGTGGTGCCGGGGTCCGCATTGATCTGATCGGCCGGATAGGCCTTGGCTGCGATCAAATCCAGCACATCCTGGATTGCCTGGACCCAGGCGGGGTTATTAACCAGCGGCTTCATATTTTCGGGGTCGAACAGCCAGGCCGGATCGCCGGGATATTTGGCATAGGCCGTCGCACGGTTTTCGATGAAATAGAAGCCAAAGCCGCCCCAGCCCTTGAGCGGGTCGAGATAGC
Organism: Rhizobium sp. BK049; assembly: GCF_014193135.1. Classification (NCBI taxonomy): domain Bacteria; kingdom Pseudomonadati; phylum Pseudomonadota; class Alphaproteobacteria; order Hyphomicrobiales; family Rhizobiaceae; genus Rhizobium; species Rhizobium sp. BK049. The sequence goes on along the minus strand of NZ_JACHYV010000005.1, from coordinate 231,908 downwards.
CGTAGGCCGGCTGGCTGGTCAAGGGATCGGTCTTGCCGATCAGCGCCTTGGACGCTGCGTTGACCTCCTGCCAGGTCTTCGGCGGCTCGGCCATGCCGCTGATCGAGCCTTCGCCGAAGTAATCCTTGCGATAGGCGAAGGTGTGGCAGTCGCCGTCGATCGTGACACGATAGGTCTTGCCGTCCCAGGTGCCGACCGGTGGCTTCAGGTAGCTCACCAGGTCGTCGGCTTCGACCTGCTTTGCAGCCCAATCAGGCATCTCGTCGAGAAGCCCGCGTCCGGCGGTATCGCCTTCGAAAGGCGCGCCCATTTCAAGGATGTCGAAATCGACCGTGCCGGTTGCGATCGACTGCTGAAGGCGGGCGTTGTAATCGGCCTGAGCAAGGTCGATCCAGTTGATCTTGGCGCCGGTATAGGCTTCCCAAGGCTTCAGGAAGCCGCGGAACAGGAAGTTGTGCAGATTCTGGTTGTTGAGCCCCATGAAGGTCAGCTCGACGCCGGCGAATTCACCCTGCTTGACATTGGCCTTGGTCGGGCCGAGGCAGAGCTCGCCGACCTTCTGCCAGTCCGCGTCCGTCGGCGAACCCTTGCCGACGCCCGGGATCTGCAGGATCTGCGCGCGTAGGTCATCGGCGGCGAATGCGGTGCCGGCAATTCCGCCCATCGCGCCGGACAGGCCGAGCAGAGCCGCCGCACTTGCCGTTCCCCGCAAAACGTCGCGGCGGCTTGCCTGACGGCGCATCAATGCATCGTAAATTTCGACTTTCATGTCTTCCTCCTCCACGTTTGGTGCGCTGCCGCCAGCCAGTGTTCCGGATAGGCTCCGGCCCGAATTTGGGACTGGTCTCGTGCAGAACTATCTGGTAAACAAGAAAATGAAACGTTTCATAATTCTTGTTTGAAACCGCTCCTCTTGGTCTCATCATTGAGCATTAGACGGGAAGCGGAAAAAGTCAATAAAAAATGAAACGTTTCATGGAGGAGGTTTTGAAGGTATTTCGGGTCGTGGCAGAGCGCGTTTTCGCTGTGCCTCATACGCTGAATACTGTCGAGAGATTCATCCCCTGGAATGTGTGCCTGGGGTGACCGGAAAGCGAGTGGGAGGCATATGGCTGAGGTCAATATTTCAGAGGCGCGGAAGGCATACGGCGCCTTAAATATCCTGCATGGGGTCAATATAGACATTCGCGACGGCGAGTTCGTGGTGCTCGTCGGCCCGTCCGGCTGCGGCAAGTCGACCTTGCTGCGCATGGTCGCAGGGCTCGAGAGCATTACCGGCGGCACCATCTCGATCGGCGGAAAGATCGTCAACAATCTGCCGCCGAAGGACCGCGATATTGCGATGGTCTTCCAGAGCTATGCCCTCTATCCGCACAAGACCGTTGCCGAGAACATGGTCTTCGCGCTGCGCCTCCAGAAGCAGCCGGCCGATCTCATCAAGCAGCGCCTGCAGGCGGCGGCCGAAACACTCGACCTCGTGCCCTATCTTGACCGCTATCCGCGCCAGCTTTCGGGCGGCCAGCGGCAGCGCGTGGCGATGGGACGAGCCATTGTCCGATCGCCGCAGGTCTTCCTCTTCGACGAGCCCCTGTCGAATCTCGACGCCAAGCTGCGCGTGCAGATGCGCAAGGAGATCAAGGAACTCCACCAAAGACTGAGAACCACGACGATCTACGTCACCCATGACCAGGTCGAAGCGATGACCATGGCGGACAAGATCGTGGTCATGCAGGGCGGCAAGATCGAACAGACGGGAACGCCGCTGGAACTCTACGACCGTCCGCGCAATACCTTCGTGGCCACCTTCATCGGCTCGCCGTCGATGAACCTGCTGAAAGGTCATTACAAGGCCGATGGAGCCGTCTTCGTCACGGAGACAGGCGATGAGATCGCGCTCGGTTTCACGCCGGAGGCCTCCGATGGCCAGGCTGTGCGTCTGGGCGTGCGGCCCGAACACCTGTTGCTCGCTCCGCGCGGCCTGAAGACGACCGTCAACGTCACCGAGCCCACCGGTCACGAGACGATGGTATTTCTGCGCTACGGATCCGGCGAGCTTGTCGCCGTGCTGTCTGAACGTCACGATTTCGAGCCGGGGCAGGCCGTAACGATCGCTGCCCGGCCGGGCAAGCTTCATCTGTTCGATGCGGAGACCGGTAAGACGCTGCGACGGGATTGACGAGCCACTGTTGCTCGCCAACATGCCGCGGCTGATGAGGCGCGCGGCCTTCGTGGCGTTGACAATGAGTTCGAGAGCCGGTGCTTGATCGCATGCCGTCTCTCAATGCGATAGCAGGACAGGCAGGGTGATGCTGGTCAGCACCGCCTGCGTCGCGCCGCCGAGCACGAATTCCCGCAAACGCGAATGGCCGAACCCGCCCATGACGAGAAGGTCGGCCCGCAATTCGAAGGCCTTGCTCTGCAGTACCTCGCCGACTGGATCGCCGTGCGTGCGCAGGTGCAGCGCCTCCGCCGTCACGCCGCTCTTCAGCAGGTTTTCGATGAGATAATCGCCCGTCTCGTATGTCACCGGCTTCTCGTCGATCACGGAAAGCAGGCAGACCTTGGAGGCCTGCTCCAGGAAGACGGAGGCATCATGTGCCGCCCGCGCAGCCGCGCGGCTGCCATCCCAGGCGATGGCGACACGATCGATCCGGCCGCCGAAAGGCGCCGGCGGATAGAGGATCAGCGGCCGCCCCGACCCGAACAGTACCGCCTCGACGATCGGGCGGGAGAGGCCCGCCAGTTCCAGAAGCACGAGATCGTAGGCGCGCGAGGCTTCCGCCAGGGCGTCCACGACGAATGGCTCCTCGAGCTTGATCTCACGAACGCGTAGATCGACAGATGCCGCGTTTGCCTCATCGACCGCCTTCTGCGTCAACATAGAAGCGCGCCGGCGGCTCAGCGCTCCTGCTTCCCGCGCCATCCGCGCCGCATCGATGATCAGAGAGGACAGCGCATTGGATACGTCGGGAACGGTAATCTCCACCGCATAAACGGTCAGCGTCGCTTGCAAGTGGCGCGCCAGCATGACTGCATTGGCGATCATGATTTCCGAAGTCGCATCGGGATAGGTGAGAAGCGGAAGAAGGATATGCCGTTTCATGGTGTACACCCGAAGAAGAGAATGGCGCCTGTTTTGCCACTCTGGCACTTGACCCGGAAATGCGCATTGACTTGGCTCAAACTGGGGATTTCCCTCCCCTATTGACGCCGATCAATGCAGCCCTCATCGGCGGTCGTACGGTGAGAGCGTTGCGCGATGGACCGCCGCGGGTCGAATGCGCCAACAGAGCGCGGCATGTGCCGCCGTTTCCGTAGCGGGATGGCCTCGATGAAGACCGAAGAGATAGAAAATAAACTGAACACCATGAAAGCGGACCTGCAGCGCCGGCGGTCGGCCATTGATGCCGATCTCAGTGCTGCGCTGGATCCGGATAGCGAAGATCGTGTCACCCAGATCGAGAACGATCAGGTACTGACTGAAATGCGAAGGGAAGCAGGTGAGCAAATCAAATCGATCGAGGCGGCCCTCGAACGCCTCAAGCGCGGAACGTTCGGTCGCTGCGTCAGATGTCTCGCCCCGATCGAACCCAGCCGGCTGGAGGTCATCCCCTACACGCCCTACTGCGTGAGCTGTGCTCGTCTGGCGGACGAGAGGCTTTCCCCCTAACCGAGCTGTGGCGGCAGCAAAGGGAGCGAGTGCCTTCCTTTCTCAGCGTCTGAATTTCACCTGTTGTCATCCGGTATCGACCATGCAGCACTCCTGGCCTTCAGCCAAGCTGACCTCTTCCGTGATTTGTTGCCAGGGCCGTCGGTCGGCCTGCCAATTCGACATTGCTCTCTATCAATGCGCGAAGCCGCGATCGGCCTAGAATGGCTCCTCGATCATCCGAAAGGAGCGTGTCATGTCATTGGGTTTACGGGAATTTACGCTGGCCGAATGCCACGCCGTCCTGCGAGAGACAAGATTTGGGCACCTGGCCTGCTGCAAGGACGGTCAGCCCTATATCGTGCCCATCTATTTCGCCTTTGAAGATGGCGTCGCATACTGCTTTTCGATGCCGGGGCGCAAATTGGAATGGATGCGGGAAAACGACAAGGTGTGCCTACAGGTGGACCGGCGGGTGGGCAAGGGCTGGACGAGCGTTATCGCCGAAGGAAAGTTCGAGGAGTTTCCCGATACTGAACTGCGGCGGAGCGAGCGCCTGCACGCCTGGGAAGTATTGCAGAAGCACCCGGACTGGTGGGAAGTGGGCTCACTCAGCCCGAAGGAGGTTCCGATCCTTGCCGAATCTCCACACATCTTCTTTGGCATCCTTGTCCGGACAATATCCGGCCGCGCGGCTTTCGCCATCGATTAGTGCCTATCGCCCGGATGTGTGCAGCAACCGGGCGAAATGCACAACGAGGTGTGAGACGCCGGACCGGCTGAGCGCCGGCCGGCTCAATGGGCCATGAAGATGGGCATCCGGCTTTCTTCGATCATGCCGCGCGTCACGCCGCCAAAGATCGTCTGCTGCCAGCGGGGATGGTTGTATGCGCCCATGACGATCAGGTCGGCGGAGACGTCGACGGCGTGCTGCCGCAGGACCTCGTCTGCCCGTCGTCCACCGCTGGCAATGCGATCCACCTGCACCTTCACGCCATGACGGGCAAGATAGGCGGCAATGTCGGCGCCCGGTTCTTCGCCGTGCGTGCGCATCCGCGCCACCGGATCCACCATCGTGACGTAAACGATGTCGGCTTGGCGGAGCAGATCAAGCGATTGGCGGGCGGCGCGCGACGCTTCGTCGCTGGAATCCCATGCCAGCAGAACCGACCTCAAGGAGGCATTCATCGCGCCTGCGCCACGGTTGATGACAATCGGCGTCGGCGTCTGGAAGAGTGCCCCATTGATGATCCGTTTGCGGAGATCTTCGTCTTGGGCCGCCTGCCGCCCGATCAGGACGACGTCGGCGTAGAGCGCCCTTTCGGCAATGTCTTCGTCGGCCCAGGCAAATTCCGTGTAGACCTCCTGGACCTCGCAGGAGATCTCGCTTCGGTTGAGAGCGGTCCTGATCTCGTCTGTCTTCTCTGACAAAGCGTCGATTTCGCGCTGGCGTTCGTCAAGCCAGACAGAAGAGATGGTGTTATAATTGCCGATCGTCGGCGCAGTTCCCAAAGAGATCACCAGCGCGTTCAAATGGGCGCCATGGGCGCCGCAGAAGTCGATTGCGGTTTTGAGATCTTCTTCGAACTGATGAACGCTGAGGATGCTTAATGCCGTCCTGATGGCCATGTCGATATACCTCTCTGGTTGGATAGGGAAAGGATAGTCGCGATGGCAAGGGGTTCCTTGACCTTCGTCAAAGCGCTGTCGATTTCTGCCTTGTAGGTTGCTTCTCGATTGGGACCGTGGACGTCCCAATCGCGGAATTCGGTAAGGTGCAGGCCTGTGATCGGTTAAGGAGGCCGCAAATGCTGTCGACGGAGCGAGATTTCAAACGAGGCGGCGAGCGGCTGCCCATTCCTTCGCAAGGCGAAGTCGAAGGCAAGCTTCTCATGTTTGAAGCGGTGGCCGTCACCTGTCTGCAGGAGCTTCTCGCCAAAACGGAATCGCGGCTCGTCCCCAGGCTTCGCCGGAGACTCATCCGTAATCTGAAGGAGAGATGCGCCCCGTTGAAGCTATGCGCGGATGACGAAAAGGCCGCAGAGGAGTTCGCGCTCCAACTGTTGAGCGCAGCTCTGGAAGAGGCAGAAGACAGGGGAGCCGGTTGAGGGCCGGACGCATCGGGCACAGGTTCGAGCGCAAAAGGTCTTCCACCGTCTCATCCGCCAGCCCACCCACCACTTTGCGGAGACCACCGCCATTATCAAGGAGATCCCGGCCAATCGCGCAGTTTCTCGGGGCGCCTCGGTCAAGGCATTCTGCGCAAACTCGGCCACGACCCCGTTCCGCACGGGTGTGGATGGATTCCAGGAACAGAGAGATCGGTATGCGTGCTCACCACGGAAAATGGGACATAATAGCCTCCGTCAGGCGGAGTCGCCGGCAATAACTGGACGTTCCGATGATGACTTCATTGGTGATGACAGATGCATTCCAGCGCCTCAGTCTTGCGCTTGCGATCGGCATACTCGTCGGCATCGAACGTGGATGGCGAGAGCGCGAGGCGGCGCCGGGCAAGAGAGTGGCGGGTATCCGCACCTATGGTCTGTCGAGTTTCCTCGGCGGCTTTTGCGGCTTCCTGCAACCCATCGTGGGGCCCGTCCTGCCGACGGCCATCTTCGTATTCTTTTGCGTCACGATCCTTGTCTTCAGCCGCATGCAGGCGCTGCGGGAGAGTGACTACAGCGCAACCGGCGCCATTGCCGCGATCACGGTGTTTGCGCTCGGTTTCGGAGCCGTGGTTGCAGACATGACGACGACCGCGGCGAGCGCGGTTGCAATGACGGCACTTCTGGCGGCGCGGGAGCCTCTGCACGGGTTTCTGCGGAAACTGACCTGGCTCGAGTTGAGAGCCGCCCTGATCTTGTTGACGATGACGGTCGTCATTCTTCCCATTCTTCCCAATGAGGCGGTCGATCCCTGGCAGATGATCAACCCTTTCGAGCTGTGGATGCTGACCATATTCGTGGGAGCGGTTTCGTTTGCTGGCTATGTCATGATCCGGCTCACCGACGCCAGAGCCGGACTGCTCCTGACGGGCGCCTGTGGGGGTATCGTTTCCTCGACGGCCCTTACTCTTTCCTTTGCCCGACAGTCCAAGCAGATGCCCGCCCTCTCGCCGCTGCTTTCAGCCGGAGCGATGATGGCGGGGGCCGTGTCCCTGAGCCGGGTGCTTCTGATTTGTGGCGTCATCGCACCGGCGGTTCTGGAGAAGCTTGCGGCATTGCTCGGCCCGGGTGCGGCGGTGCTTGCCATCGGCGGTGGCCTCGCCGGCTTGGCACCGCGCTCTGGTGGTGGTCCCGACTTTTCACCGAAAAACCCGCTGGAGGTGATCGTCGTCCTACGCTTTGCTCTTCTTCTTGCCGCTGTCACCATCGTGACGCGGGCGGCTTTGGAGTTCTTCGGAACGCAGTCGCTGGCGGTTGTCGCCTTCATCACAGGGCTCGGCGATCTCGATGCGATAACGCTTTCGATCGCGAAGCTCCCGAACCTGCCGGCGGATGCGGCTGCACACGCCATAGCGGTCGCTGCCTTCGCCAATCTTCTTGCGAAAACAGGGCTTGCAGCAATCGCGGGAAGCCTTGGCTATGCGGTTCGGCTCGCGATCGTGAGCGGCATCGCGGTGCTCGCCGGCCTCGCCGGCTCGTTCATGACGTAAGCGACTGATCTCGTTGTTGGCGCCGGTGCCTGCCGCTCGATCGCGCCGGATCTGACGCGCCACTTCCTATGAGTGCCGAGACTCACCACCGTCGGGGAGGTGAGCGGCACTCAAAGGTCGGCTGCATGAATTCTGATGCGCCCGTCGCGCTCAATATCGCCGCGATTGAATTTCGCGCAGGCAATCCGGCTGAAAAGGCCGATATTTTCCTGCAGCCGGCTTTCGTCGCAACGCGGCGGCTGGGCAACCTCAAGGAGGGCTTCCCTGTCGATAACGACCATCTGGTTCGTGCCGCCGGCATCCATGACCAGCAGGGCTTCCTCGCCGGACGACTTCATCATTCCGCTGATCAGCTTCAAAGACATTGCTTATCTCCGGACCGGTTGATTTCGCTGCCGCAAGATGCGCTGCCGGGCTCCTCTGGCAGGCTGCCCGGAGAGCTTATGCCGGCGCGGGGAGCCCAGCCTTGATACATATCAATGAAAGATCGCCGGAACGGCTTCTCAGCCAAGGCCGCTCAAGAACTCCTCGGTCTCCATGAGTTCGAGCTGCACGGAAAAGCGGTCGTGGAGAAGTTCCAGCGAAGCGTCATAAGTATCGTCGGCGCTGCTGCAGACGGCATCCTTCAGCAGGATGACGCGATAGCCGAGATCGATGGCGCCGAGCGTCGCGGCAAGCACGCAGACGTCCGTTTCCCCACCGGTGATCACAAGGGTGTTGACCCGTTCCGATTGAAGAATCGTGTGGAGGCGACCGTCGATCCAGGGGGAATAGGTGCGTTTGTCGAAACATCTTGCCGGCGGAACATGCGAGGCGAGCGACGAAGTCAGCTCGACGAGGCCATGCGGAAGATGCTCACCTGTCATCATCCACCATTTCCGGTAATAATCGCGCCATTTTCCCGGCATCGCATCCGCATGCTGAGGCGGTATGAAACGGGTGAAGATCGTTCGGGACGGATAGCGGCCGGCGAGTTCCTCGACCTGAGGGGAGATCCGGGCCATCCATGGAACGTGCCAAGGCGTGTCTTCGGCAAACATCCGCTGCATGTCGACGCAAAGGTGCCGCCACTCGCCGATCTCGCCCATCACATCCTCCATTCGTCGTGGGGCGTCAACCGCTGCCCGGGGCGAAAGTTCCTGATGCCGAAAGATCAAAGGGCGCTAGGCAATGGCTCCCGGAGCGATCGTCCGTGATGCGGGGCCGCCTTCGGATTTGCCGAAGCAGTCGAGTTCGCGAAGCGGAACCGGTTTGGAGAAGAAGTAGCCCTGGAGGTCGGTGCAGCCGAGGGCGGCCAGAAAGTCCCTTTGATATTCGGTTTCGACCCCTTCGGCCGTCGTCGAAATGCCGAGGTTGCGGCTGAGGGTAACGATGGCGCCGATGATGGCGGCGCCGTTGGCTTTTGCGCCCAGCTGTGAGACGAAGGAGCGATCGATCTTGATGCGGTCTATGTCGAAGCGGACCAGGTGGCTGAGGCACGAAAAGCCGGTTCCAAAATCATCGAGCGAAATCTGAACTCCACGGCCACGCAGCGATTTCAGTACCGAATAGACATCCGAGCTATCCTCGATTAGCGAGGACTCGGTGAGTTCGAGCTCCAGGCGCGACGGCGGCAAGCCGGTCTCTTCAAGCACGGCGAAGACCTCCTCGGCGAAGTTGGGCCTTCTCAGCTGGGAGGGAGACACATTCACGGCCACAAAGGTGTCTTTCGGCCAGCTGCCGGCAGCCCTGCAGGCTTCGCGCAGCACCCAGAAACCGAGAGCGTCGATGAGGCCGCCTTCCTCGGCCGCCGGGATGAAGCTGGCAGGCGTCAAAAGTCCGCGCTGGCTGTGGCGCCAGCGCACGAGAGCCTCCGCGCCTGACGCCGAGTATCCGCCCTCGGCGCGATGCACTGTCTGGTAGTAGACCTCAAGCGATCCGAAGTCCGGTCTGTTGCCGATCGTACCGGGTTGTGGAGCGCCGGCGGAGAAGGCCGTGCTCTTTGCCAGAACATCCCGCAATTCGTTCTTGAGGACGTCGCGTGCATTCCTGCCACCGTCCATGGACGGCGAATAGACGCGCCACTGGCCTCTTCCGCCCATCTTGGCCTCGTAGAGCGCGACGTCGGCATAACGCATGAGATCGTCGGCATTGCGTCCGGCGTCCGGCACCACGGTCACACCAATCGAGCCGCCGACCCGGGCGATCGCTTCGCCCCTCAAAAGCGGGAAGGGTCTGCCAAGTTCGGCAACGATCGCTTCGCAGATGGAGGGCAAGATTTTTTCATCTCTGATGTTCCGGAGAAGCAGGGCAAACTCGTCCCCGCCGAGGCGGGCAAGCGTGTCCCCCGGACGAAGCAACGCGTGGACCCTCTCCGCAGCCAGCCTGATGAGCTCGTCGCCGGCAGCATGCCCGAACGTGTCGTTCACGGCCTTGAAGCGGTCGAGGTCAAGGAGCGCCACTGCCGACCGCTCGGCGGAATTGCGCGTGTCGGCCAAACACTCCTCCAGGCGCATCGCGAACAGGGCGCGGTTGGGAAGGCCGGTCAGCACGTCATGCAGGGCGAGCTGCCTGGCGTGCAGCTCGCTTTTCTTCAGTTCGCCGAGACTGCTTCGCAGGCGGACCAGCAGAACCGAAAACAGGACCGCGATCACCAGGGCGGCAATCGAAAGCGCCGGCATCAAGCGGCCGATCACCCTCGAACCAGGAAGATCAGGCCGCCATACAATAAAGCCGATCGGTTCGCCGTTTGCCGTTGCGTCGATCTGGAACGCAACCTCATTTTCGTCGGCGTCGGCCGTGCGCGCGAAGCGCGCGCCGTTGAGGCCTTGTTGCCGGCTCAACTCGTCGAGCGCCGCGCCGTCGAGAAACCGCACGACGATCAGGAATTGCCGCATCGGCTGCGGCTGCCGCTCGGCGGCTTCGTTGACGGCAACGACGCCCACGATCGTCGGCCGGCCTTCGAGCCGCATCAGATTGGCCAGTGCATGGTTCGAGCGGGCGGTATTGGCCGCTCGGCTATCCAATGATGATGGGATCGGTTCGCTGGAAGCGGTGCCGTGATGCGCCGTCAGGCGCGCGTCTTTCAGGAGAGGCAGAAAGAGCGGTCTCATCCAGCGATAGCGCTTTTCGGTTTCGGCGTCGGTCAGCATGATCAGCTGCGCCTTGTCATCGACGACGAAGGCCTGGTCATAGCCGAAGGCCGACATCGCAGTGTGGCTGATCGCACTCCCGGCCGCCGCCGTGAGAACAGTATCGAGGCTGGAGGAAACTCCGGCTGCCCGGGAGGCCGGATAGACGCCGGAGAGGTAGCCATTGCCGAATTGACCAATGACATGTGCCACTTGATCGACCTGTTCCCTGAGGCGCGCATTGACAAGCTGACGTTGTCGATCGAGGGCTGCCGCGTCGCTCTCGGTTCCCGCCCAGAGTGCGGAAAGCACGACCAGTCCGATCGCTCCGAGCCCGCTGACAGCGATCAGGAATAGAATTCTCCCCGAAGCGATCCAGGATTGCTGAAACGAATTGGAGCTGGAAGGGACAACGATGTGCAAGCCTAAACCCCTGAACCCACCACGGGCGCATTCGTGGACGTTAACAAAGAAGCGTTCACGTAGAATTAAAGGCTGGGGCGCACTATGGCGGAGACTACGCCACACAAGGAGTTCCGACGATGTTGCGCCTATCCATTCAGACTATACTGCGCGGAGCGCTGATGGCGGGCGGATTGGGCCTCCTTCTCGCCGCCGCCTCGCCGCTGCAGCTGGCTGCGCAAGATCGCACGCCTCTGAGAGTTGCCGTCGAAGGAGCATTTCCGCCCTTCAACTATCTCGATGCAAATAACCAGCTGCAAGGCTTCGACATCGATATCGCCAACGCGCTTTGCGACGTCGGAAAGTTCGAATGTCAGTTCATCATCGAAAAGTGGGACGACATGATCCCCGATCTCGTCGCCGGCAAATACGACGCGATCATCTCGTCCATGTCGATGAGCCTGGAGCGCCGCCAGAAAGTCGCTTTTACCGAGAAATATTACACCAGCCCGTCGGTGTTCATCGCCCGGAAAGATTCGCCGATCAGCGACGTCAGCCCCGCCGCCCTCAGCGGCAAGAAACTCGGAGTGACATCGTCCACAGCGCAGGAATCCTATGCTAACCACCTCTATCCTGACCTGAAGAAGACGGTTTTCCGGTCCTCGCCGGAATTATACAAAGGCCTCTCGGACGGGCGCGTCGACGTTATCCTTGAGGATAAACTCGCCATTTATGACTGGATCGCCAACACGAAGGCGGGAACCTGCTGCGAGTTCAAGGGGCCGGATCTGGTCGACGTCACCTATTTCGGCGAGGGTGCCGGCATCGCGTTGCGCCTGGATGACAAGGAGCGTCTTGCGCGCCTGAACGAAGCCTTGAGGGCCATCAAGGCCGACGGGACCTACGACATGATCAACGCTAAGTATTTCCCGTTCAGCATCCAGTAGTTTTGCCAAGTTGAAACTAAATAGCGCCGCGCTTCGAAAAGAAGCGCGGCGCTGTCGGTTTGGTCTCCGGTCCTTCGCTTTATGCGGCTTTCGCGACGTCTCCATGCGGGTCGAGAACAAACTTCGTCGCCGCCCCATGATCGAAGCTCTCATAACCTTGGACGGCATCTTCGAGCGGGATGACCTTGGCGTTGACGATGTCGGCGATCGGCAGCCGGTCATGGAGGATCGCCTGCATGAGCTGGCGATTATATTTGAGCACCGGAGTCTGGCCGGTGTGGAAGGACTGCGCCTTTGCCCAGCCGAGACCGAAGCGAAGCGAGAGATTGCCGTGCTTGGCGGCATTGTCGACGGCGCCCGGATCCTCGGTCACGTAGAGGCCGGGAATGCCGATCGAGCCGGCGGCGCGGGTGATCTCCATCATCTGGTTCAGCACGATTGCCGGCTGTTCGCCGCCCGAATGGCCGCGTGCCTCGAAGCCGACCGCGTCGATGGCGCTGTCCACTTCGTTGCTGCCGACGACTTCAGCGATCATGTCGCCGAGACGGTCGCTCTTGGAGAGGTCGATGGGCTCAAAACCGACTTTCGCCGCATGTGCGAGGCGGTCCTTGTTGAAATCGCCGATCATGACGACCGCAGCACCGAGGATGCGAGCCGAAGCCGCAGCCGCTAAGCCGACAGGACCGGCACCGGCGACATAGACGGTCGAGCCGACGCCGACGCCTGCGCGCACTGCACCGTGAAAGCCGGTGGGCAGAATGTCCGAAAGCATGGTGAGATCGCGGATCTTCGCCATCGCCTTGTCCCGGTCCGGAATTTTCAGCAGGTTGAAATCGGCATAGGGAATGGTGACGTAGCGTGCCTGTCCGCCGATCCATCCGCCCATGTCGACATAGCCGTAAGCGCCGCCGGCGCGAGCCGGGTTTACGGTCAGGCAGACGCCGGTATCCTGAGATTTGCAGCAACGGCAACGGCCGCAGGCGACATTGAAGGGCACCGAGACGATATCGCCGATCTCGAGCATCTCGACATCGACGCCTTTCTCGATGATTTCGCCGGTGATTTCATGGCCGAGGATCAGGCCTGGCATTGCCGTCGTGCGGCCGCGGACCATGTGCTGGTCGGAGCCGCAGATATTGGTGGAGATCACCTTCAGGATCACGCCGTGTTCGATGCGGCGGCCGTCCGGCGCTTCCAGCTTCGGATCGTCGATATCGCGGACTTCGACCTTTCCCGGCCGGAGATAGACGACGCCTCTGTTCTTGCTCATGGATTCCTCCCATGTGTTGAATGTCTCGAGCTGCAACCGATGCAGTCGACGGCAAGCTTTCCTCCGGCCTGCCTCCTCTGCAGTCCGGTATTCACATCGCCGCATCGGGCGATATTCGAATTTCGCAGCTAGGCGGGGACAGGCTGGATCGAGGAGAGAGTGGCACGATAGGTCTGGCCTGTCGTTCCGCTCGTCATCGCCCGCCGCAATCCGGAGATCTGCTGCGCAAAGAGCTGGTTCGGGCTCCAGAACCTCCTTTCGATCCGTCTCGATCTCTGGATATCAAGCCAGCGACCGCCTTGAGGACTTCAGTTCTACCACCGCCGCGCGGCAGCGCGCCGGCCGCTGGCCAGCCTCGCATGTTCATGTCGCCAGCTTGCAAGGCAGCGCCGTGAACATGACCAGAAAACCATGCCTGGTCGAAAACGGCGCCCGAAAAAGCGACATGGGCGCACCTCCAGGCGACAGGCGGCAAAGCCGCAATCACTTTCCGCGGGGAACGACAGATTGATCTCGCGAATGCGGCAGTTTTCCGGATCGCTCCGGATGATGTGATCGCAACTGTCGGGCTTCGCACCGCTGAACATGTGGCACTTGTAATCACATCTTTCGGCCAGCAGCAGATGTCGTTTTCAATCGTGATTGGACTTCGGCTGTGACCTGAGCGAGGCTGTTTCTGGGAGCGGACCATCTATTTTTCCGGGGATAGGAGGCCGAAATGGAACAGCATGCACTCGAGCAATTGAAAACGATCGCTAAGGTCAGCCCGACCTATGATCGCCTTGAAATGACGAGGCGCGAACGCCTAGAACGGTGGGCGGACATTCTGGAACGCAGCCCTAAGCCGTTTCTCAGAACGCTTCACGAGACAGAGTATCAGCCGATTGCCGATCGGCTCGCCTTGCGTGACGACGACACTCCGATCTCTGTTGCGTTCGCTGATCCCATTCTGCGGGCGGCAGGAATGGAAAACGACAGCTATGGCGAAGCCAGGCGGTTCTTCGAACTCAGTGATGAGCAATTGCATGACCTGGTCTGCTTTTGCCATTTCGGGGAACGCGTCAGCGCTGCGACACTAGCTCGCCGCGTACGAAAGATGGCGGCTCATAAACCAGGCGGGTTTTTCGCTCAGCTTCGTGCGTTCTTTGGCTAGTTGAGGCTGAGGCCGCCACCTGGAACTATCAAAGGGGGTGGCCCCACCGCCGGCTGAAACGGCCGTCACGGCAATCGCATGGTCGCTCATCGGCGCATGAGCGAACACGACAAGATTCGTCAGCGGAGCGGAGGACAGGCGGCAGCCAGCCGCCCTATGGCCGGCGGCCCCGATTGAAATCGACCGCCGTATGCCAGAACACGGCGCCGAGGATGATGGCGCCGCCAAAATAGGTGGCGACGGGCGGCTCTTCGGAAAATAGCAGCCAGACCCAGAAGGGCGTCAGCACGATTTCCATCGTGCCGATCAGCGCGGCTTCGGCCGGCGGCATTCGCTTTGCCCCGGCGAGGAAGAGCACCAGCGCCAGCGAGAAATTCGTCGCCCCGAAGGCGGCTAGCACGATCCAATTGTGCAGATCGAGCGAGCCGGCCGAGCCGAAGGGCGCGAAGATGACAAGCGTCAGGAAAGCGCTGACCACGGTCGGCGGCAGGCTCGGCACGCCGGGATCGATGCGCGGAATAATGATGACGAGCGCGAAGGAGGCGGTCATGCCGAGCGCTAAGAGATCGCCCCAGCCGGTGCCGCCGCCGATCGACGAGGCGACGATGATGCCGACGCCGAAGAGGGAGACGGCGCCGGCAATCATCGTTCGCCTGGCCACTCTCTCCTTGAGGATGAGCCAGCCGAACAGCGCGGCGATGAAGGGGGTCGTCGCGTAGATCATCGTCACATTGGCGACGGTGGTCATATAGAGCGCCCCGATGAAGCATCCCTGACTGAAGGTCTGGCATGCGATCATTGCAAGTCCGGACGGATGGAAAACGGAGTGCCATTGCCGCCGCGAGATGCCCCCTTCGAGGAAAAGGCAGGGGATCAGCAGAAACAGGCCTCCGAACAACGACCGCCAGGCGATCGCCGTCCATACGTCGGTCGTGAGCAGCCGCGAATAGACGCCGCTCGCACTCCAGGCGAGCGTCGCGGCAACAATGAGAAGCACACCCTTCTCGTGCTCGCTGCCTGCGAGGCGCGTGGTCGGATTGTCAATGGTCACCACAGATTCTCAAAGAAGGAAGTCGAACGCCGCCCATTTCTGCGCCAGGATTTGACATTAGACAAACGAATAGTAGAGATGACTATCATCGATTTTATCTATGGCTGACCATGCACGAGCCAATCGAAAGCGACCTGTTGAGAACCTTCCTGGTCGTCGCCGAGACATCGAATTTCTCCGCGGCTGCCCAGCGGATCGGCCGGACGCAGTCCGCCGTCAGCACCCAGATCAAGAGGCTTGAGCAGACGATCGGCGAATGCCTCTTTGAGCGCGGCGCCCGCGGCGTGCTGCTGACGCGCCAGGGCATACAGCTGGTGCCTTACGCCCGCAGGGTCATTGATCTCCTGAACGAGGCCGCCGCCACGATCCGCAGCAAGCCGCTGGACGGGCCGGTGCGCATTGGAATTCCCGAGGAATACAGCCAGACAGTTTTGCCGGCAGCGCTTGCGGCTTTCGCTGTGCGTCACCCGGCTGTCGAGGTCACCGTGTCCTGTGATTATACATCACGCAACCTCGCCGCCCTGGAGCGGGACGAACTCGATCTCGCCGTCGTTTTCGACTGGAGCGACCAGACGAAAGGTGAGGTCATCTGCATTGATCCCACAGTCTGGGTCACCTCGATGGTCCACCGGCTGCACGATCTTGACCCCCTCCCCATTGCGACCTATCGCAACTCCACCTGGTCACGTGATTTTGCGCTCCGGTCGCTGGAGCAGATCGGCCGCAACTATCGCATTGCTTTCATCGCCGATACGGGTTCGGGACTGAAGAATGCACTGACCGCAGGCCTTGCCGTGACAACGCTTTCCCGCAGCAGCATCCCGCCCGGCTGCCGGGAGCTGACCGCCGAAGACGGTTTCCCGCCGGTCGATTCCTCGAAGGTGGTGCTCCGCCGCAGCACCTACCGTTCCACCGAAGCCATCCGCGAGCTTGCCGAGATGATCCGGGACGCGTTCCAGCCTACGTCGCCGCCGCCGATGACGTGATGCGGCGGCGCAAGCGGCGCCTTGTCTCGGACGGGCTTTCGGAAAAATTCGCCCGGTAGCTTCTGGCAAAGGCCGAGGCCGAATTGAAACCGGTTGCCGCCGCGATATCGGCGAAGGAGGCCGTCGTCTCGATCACCTTGCGGCGCGCCGCATTCAGGCGCAGTGCGAGATAATGTACATGCGGCGGTGCGCCGATGCTCTGCTGGAAGAGGTCCTGCAGATGCCTGGCGCTGATGCCGACCCTGCGGGCGATCCGAGCGAGGATCAGGGGCTGCTCGATATGTTCCTCCATCAGCCGCACCGCCTGCGCCACGCGGGGATCGTGCATGCTGAGCCCCGCCGAGGCTGCGGAAAGCGGTTCGTCGCCATGAAAGGAGGGCTGCTCGTAGCGGAACAGCCGGCTGACTTCGAGCGCCAGCGAATAACCTTGTCGCTGCCTGATGATCTCCAGCATCAGGTCGACGGTCGGCAGCGAACCCGATGTCGTCAGTCGCTTGCCGTCGATGACAAAACGATCCTTGACGGCCCGCACTTCAGGATAAGCAAGCGCAAAATCCTCGTAATCTTCCCAGTGAACGGTCGCCGGCTGCCCGTCGAGCAGGCTCGCCTCCGCGAGCAGCCAGGTGCCTGACTCAATGCCGGCGATCACCGTGCGGTGGCGGGCGGCCTGGGATAGCTGCATCTTCAGCGCCGGCGTGGCGCTGCCGCGCCAGTTGTAGCTCGCAAGCACGAAGAGCGGTCTATCCTCGGCCGTCGCCCGGAAGATCCCGTCCGCCGGAATGGCGATGTGGCTGGTGGTCGGAACCGGCGCTCCGTCCGGTGTCAGGAGCCGCCAGCGGTAGAGCTCGCTGCCGGAAATGCGATTGGCGCCGCGCAGCGGCTCGATGACCGACGCGATCAGGATCAGGTTCGTATCCGGAAGGACGAGAAGGTCGATATCGAGCCGCTCCGTCGATCGCTGTAGCAATGTCACCTCCACCGATTCCGATAATGTATCAAGTGCTTCTGAAAGCGTAAAGCATCTCTGTTCATGTTGTCGCGTAATGACCATAAGACGGGAGAACAAAAACATGCCTCTTGCGATGAACCGCGATGTCTTTATCACCTGCGCCGTGACCGGCGCCGGCGATACGGTTTCCAGATCCAGCCACGTTCCCATCACTCCCAAGCAGATCGCGGATTCCGCGATCGACGCCGCCAAGGCTGGGGCGGCCGTTGTTCACTGCCATGTCCGCGATCCGGAAACCGGGGCCGCCAGCCGCCGCAATGATCTCTACAGGGAGGTCACCGACCGCATCCGCTCGGCGGAAATCGACGTCGTTCTCAACCTCACTGCCGGCATGGGCGGGGACCTGATCTTCGGGGATGTCGAAAACCCCCTGCCCCTCAATGCGAAAGGCACCGACATGGCGGGCGCCACCGAGCGCGTCAGCCATGTCGCCGAGTGCCTGCCGGAGATCTGCACGCTCGACTGCGGCACGATGAACTTCAACCTCGGCGACTATGTCATGACCAACACGCCGGCCATGCTGCGGGCGATGGCAAGCAAGATGACGGCTCTCGGGGTGCGGCCCGAAATCGAGGCCTTCGACACCGGCCATCTCTGGTTCGCCAAGCAGCTCGCCGAAGAGGGGCTGATCGAAGACCCCGTGTTGATCCAGCTCTGCATGGGCATTCCGTGGGGTGCTCCTGACGACCTCAACACGTTCATGGCGATGGTCAACAATGTGCCTGCGAGCTGGACCTTTTCGGCCTTCTCGATCGGCCGCAATGCCATGGCCTATCCGGCCGCGGCGGTTCTGGCGGGTGGCAATGTGCGTGTCGGCCTGGAAGACAACCTCTTCGTCGGCAAGGGCCAGCTCGCCACCAATGCGCAGCTCGTCGAAAAGGCCGTGCAGGTGGTGGAAGGCATGGGCGCGCGGATCGTCGGTCCGGAAGACGTCCGCAAGAAACTCAAACTGACGAAGCGCTGAGGGCGGCATGACAGGGATCAGCAAGGCAGCTTGTATCGGCGGCGGCGTCATCGGCGGCGGATGGATCGCTCGTTTTCTGCTCGCCGGCATCGACGTCGATGTCTTCGACCCGCATCCGGAGGCGGAACGCATCGTCGGCGAAGTGATCGCCAATGCCGAAAAGGCCTATGCCATGCTGACCGGCGCACCGTTGCCGCCGCGCGGTCGGCTCACCTTCTGCAAGACATTGGAGGAAGCGGTCGCCGGCGCCGACTGGATTCAGGAAAGCGTGCCGGAACGGCTCGACCTCAAGCGCGGTGTCTTGACGCAGATCGATGCCGCGGCACGGCCGGATGCCCTGATCGGCTCATCCACGTCAGGACTGCTGCCGACCGACCTGCAGCGGGACATGAAACATCCCGAACGGCTGTTTGTCGCCCATCCCTATAATCCGGTCTATCTGCTGCCGCTGGTCGAAATCGTCGGTGGCGAGAAGACATCGGCGGTGACCATCAAGGCGGCGATGGACAAACTGCCGCCGGTCGGCATGAAGGGCGTCCACATCGCCAAGGAGATCGAGGCCTTCGTCGGCGACCGGCTGCTCGAGGCGCTCTGGCGCGAGGCCCTGTGGCTTATCCACGACGACATCTGCACCGTCGAGACGCTCGACGACGTCATCCGTTATTCCTTCGGCCTGCGCTGGGCGCAGATGGGCCTGTTCCAGACCTACCGCATCGCCGGGGGCGAGGCCGGGATGCGCCATTTCCTCGCCCAGTTCGGGCCGTGCCTCGCCTGGCCTTGGACCAAGCTCACCGATGTGGTGGATCTCGACGATGCGCTGATCGAAAAAATCGGCCGACAGTCCGACGAGCAGGCGGCGGGACTTTCGATCCGCGAGCTCGAGCGCATCCGCGACGAAAATCTTGTTGGCATCCTCCAGTCCCTCAAGGGCGGCCACGGCGGTGAAGGCTGGGGTGCCGGCAAGCTGCTTAAGGATTTTGAGCAGTCGCTTTGGGCGAAAGGAGGCGGCGCGGCAGCGCCTTTCGATCCGTCGAAGCCGCTGAGGCTCGTCGAAACCAAGGTGAGCCCCGCCTGGGTCGATTATAACGGCCACATGACCGAACACCGCTACCTGCAGGTTTTCGGTGATACCTCGGATGCGCTGTTGCGTCTTGTCGGTGTCGATCTCGCCTATGTCGAGGCGGGCCATAGCTACTATACGGTCGAAAGCCACATCCGCCATCTCGGCGAGGCAAAGCTCGGGCAGGCGATCCACTCGACCTGTCAGGTGCTCGCCGCCGACGACAAACGGCTGCATGTCTTCCACACGCTGTACGCTACGGCGACGGGCGAGGCTCTCGCAACCGCCGAGCACATGCTGCTGCATGTCGACAGCAAGCTGGGTAAGGCGGCACCGGCGCCGACCGCCGTGCTCGACAAGGTCAGGACGATTGCTGCGGCTCATTCGGAATTGGCGCTGCCTGAAGGCGCCGGCCGTTATGTCGGCCAGAAACGGTAAGAGGATCGGCATGGATTTCGGCCTTAACGAAGAACAGCAAATGATCGTCGACACGGTTCGCGCCTTTGTCGAGACCGAAATCTATCCGCATGAGAGCGAGGTCGAGCGGACCGGCATCGTTCCACCGGAACTGGGGCGCGAGATCCAGCGCAAATGCATCGATCTCGGCTTCTACGCCTGCAACTTTCCGGAGGAGGTCGGCGGTGCGGGCCTCGATCATCTCACCTTCACGCTGGTCGAGCGGGAGCTCGGGCGCGGCTCGCTGGGTCTGACGGTTTTCTTCGGCCGGCCCTCCGGCATTCTGATGGCCTGTGAGGGCGAGCAGCGTGAGCGTTATCTCCTGCCCGCGGTGCGCGGCGAGAAGATCGACGCGCTTGCGATTACCGAGCCGGATGCCGGCTCCGATATGCGCGGCATGAAATGCGCTGCACGCCGCGATGGCGGCGACTTTATCCTGAACGGCACGAAACATTTCATCTCGCATGCCGATGTCGCCGATTTCGTCATCGTCTTCGCCGCGACCGGGGAGGAGGAAACGCCGAAAGGCATCAAGAAGAAGATCACCGCCTTCCTGGTGGATCGCGGCACGCCCGGGTTCGAAATCCTCAAAGGCTACGAGTCCGTTTCGCATCGCGGCTACCATAATTGTACACTCAGCTTTGAAGACTGCCGCATTCCTGAAGCCCAGGTGCTGGGCGAGGTGCATCGCGGCTTCGATATCGCCAACCAATGGCTTTACGGCACGCGGCTGACGGTTGCCGCCACCTGCGTCGGCCGGGCGCGGCGCGTCTTCGACCTGGCGCTCCCCTATGCCGCCGAGCGGAAGCAGTTCGGCAAGCCGATCGGCGCCAATCAGGGTGTGTCGTTCAAGCTTGCCGACATGATCACCGAGATCGATGCGGCCGACTGGCTAACGCTTGCCGCCGCCTGGCAGGTCGACGCCGGTCGTCCCGCCGACCGGCAGATCGCCTCCGCCAAGCTCTACGCCTCCGAGATGCTGGCTCGCGTCACCGACGAGGCGATCCAGATTTTCGGCGGCATGGGCCTGATGGACGACCTGCCGCTCGCCCGTTTCTGGCGCGACGCCCGCGTCGAGCGCATCTGGGACGGCACCTCCGAGATCCAGCGGCACATTATCAGCCGCGATCTGCTCCGGCCGCTGGGAGCATGAGCCGATGACCTCAAGACCGCTCGACCGCCTGCTCAGACCGCAAACGATCGCCGTCTTCGGCGGCCGTGAGGCACGCAGGGTGATCGAGCAGTGCGACCGCATGGGCTTTTCGGGCGAGATCTGGCCGGTTCATCCGAAACTCGACGAGGTGCTTGGGCGGCGCTGCTATCGCTCCCTCTCCGATCTGCCCGCGGCACCGGATGCCGCTTTCATCGGCGTCAACCGAACGCTCACCATCGACATCGTGCGCAGCCTTTCGCTGGCCGGCGCCGGCGGCGCCGTCTGTTATGCATCGGGCTTCAGCGAGGCGACGGCGGAACTTGCCGATGGCGCCGAACTGCAGCAGGCCCTTGTGGAAGCGGCCGGTGGCATGCCGATCCTCGGGCCGAACTGTTACGGGCTGATCAACGGCATCGACGGCGCTTTGTTATGGCCTGATCAGCATGGCATGCAGCGCGTCGAACGCGGTGTCGCGATCCTTACGCAGTCCTCCAATATCGCCCTCAACCTGACCATGCAGACGCGCGGACTGCCGATCGCCTATGTGGTCACATCGGGCAACCAGGCGCAGACATCGCTTGCCGATGTCGCCTGCGCGCTCATTGAGGATCAACGCGTCACGGCGGTTGGCCTTCACGTCGAAGGGTTCGGCGACCTTGCCGGCCTGGAACGCCTTGCCGCTATGGCCCGTCGGTCGAAGAAGCCTGTCGTCGTGTTGAAGGTCGGCAGGTCCCAGCAGGCGAAACACGCGGCCGTGTCGCATACAGCTTCGCTTGCCGGCAGCGATGCGGTGGCCGATGCCGTGCTCGCCCGCCTCGGTCTCGGCCGTGTCCAGAGCCTGCCGGCGCTGCTCGAAACTCTGAAACTGCTGCATCTTGCCGGCCCTCTCCCAAGCTATTCGATTTCGTCCATGAGCTGCTCGGGCGGCGAGGCTTCCCTGATGGCGGATGCCGCCGTCGGCCGGAAAGTGGAGTTCCCCGCCCTGCAGCCGCAGCAATTGCCGCGGCTGCGCGAGGTCCTCGGCGAGATGGTAGCGCTTGCAAACCCGCTCGACTACCACACCTTCGTCTGGGGCGATCTCGCGCGTCAGACGGAGGCATTCAGCGCCATGTTCAAGGGTGGCTGCGCACTCAATCTCGTGGTTCTAGATTTTCCCCGCGACGACCGGTGTGATTCATCCGAGTGGACGACGACGACAGACGCAATCATCGCCGCAGCCTCCGCGACCGGTGCGCTGGCCGGCGTGCTCGCGACCCTTCCCGAGAACATGCCGGAGCCGGTTGCCGCTCGTCTGATGTCAAAGGGCATCGTCCCCTTCTCGGGTATCGACGAAGCCATAACCGCGGCGGAAGTTGCCGCTGGGATCGGCGAGGCCTGGGATCGTCCCCCTCCCCTGCCGCTCCTCAACGTCGTCCCCGTTGATGGCGAGCTCGATACGCTGTCGGAAGCCGATGCGAAGACCGAGCTTGCTGCCTGCGGCCTCCCTGTTCCCCGGGGGCTGCAGGCTTTTTCTCCTCGCGAAGCCGCCGAGCAGGCTGAGCGGCTCGGTTTTCCCGTCGTACTGAAGGGGCTCGGCATTGCGCACAAGACCGAGGCCGGCGCCGTCGTGCTCAACCTCAAAGATCCAGAGGCGGTGTCGAATGCGGCGGCGGCGATGCCGCCGAATGGCGGTTATCTCGTCGAGAAAATGATCGATCCGCCAGTCGCCGAGCTCATTGTCGGCGCCAGCCGGGACCCGGTCTTCGGATTGTCGCTGACATTGGGAGCGGGCGGAATCTTCGTCGAACTGCTCGAAGATGCCGTCGTCCTGCCGCTTCCGGCGACGAAAGCGGATATTGGTGCGGCGATTTCATGGCTTAAAATCGCAAAGTTGATCCATGGCTATCGCGGGCGCCCGCGCGGCGATCTTGAAGCCACTATAGACGCCGTCGCAGCTACGGCAGAATATGTCGTAAAGAATGCGGTGCGCCTTGAGGAACTGGACATTAATCCCTTGATGGTTCTTCCCGAAGGGCGCGGTGTTGTTGCAGTTGATGCTCTCATACGGCGAAGGAGGTAGCGCAGGTTTGAGCGACTACATTCGTACACGACGTGACGGCGGAATATTGGAAGTCGTCATCGACCGGCCGAAGGCGAACGCCATCGACCTCGCGACCAGCCGCGCCATGGGATTGATCTTCCGAGATTTCCGCGACGACCCCGACTTGCGCGTTGCCATCGTCACGGGTGCGAGCGAAAAGTTTTTCTGCGCCGGCTGGGATCTGAAGGCGGCTGCGTCGGGCGATGCAGTCGACGGCGACTATGGCGTGGGTGGCTTTGGCGGGCTGCAGGAATTGCGTGACCTCAACAAGCCCATCATCTCGGCGATCAACGGCATCTGTTGCGGCGGCGGACTGGAGATCGCGCTCTCGACCGACCTCATCATCGCCGCCGAGCATGCGACCTTTGCCCTGCCGGAAATCCGCTCGGGCACGGTCGCCGATGCGGCTTCGATCAAGCTGCCGAAGCGCATCCCCTATCATATCGCGATGGACATGCTTTTGACGGGTCGCTGGCTCGACGTCCACGAAGCGCATCGCTGGGGTTTCGTCAATGAAATCCTGCCCGCCGATCGCTTGATGGCGAGAGCCTGGGAGCTTGCTCGGCTGCTCGAAAGCGGGCCGCCGCTCGTCTATGCTGCAATCAAGGAAATCGTTCGCGAAGCGGAGGGTTCGACATTCCAGACTGCCATGAACAAGATCACCAAGCGGCAGTTTGCGACCGTCGATCGGCTCTATTCGAGCGAAGACCAATTGGAAGGCGCGCGGGCTTTCGCGGAGAAGCGAAGCCCCATTTGGAAAGGACGATAAGGAGGCGGCAGCAACCGCGCATTTTCCCGCATGATGCGGGCACCGGAGGCGGAGAGGAAACCGCCTGCGATTCCGCCCGGAAGTTCTGTCAACGCACCAAAGAAGGAACAGGGGAATGAACGACTACACCAAATACCTCACAAGCCGCGTCACCGCCGGCGGGCTCAGCCGCCGCGAATTCATGGGACGCGCCATGGCGGCCGGCATCACACTTGCCGTTGCCGACAAACTCTTCACCGAAAGCGCAGAAGCCGCCGAACCGAAGCACGGTGGCCACCTGAAGCTCGGGCTCGAAGGCGGTGCCGCCACCGATTCCAAGGATCCGGCGAAATTTCTGTCGCAGTTCATGTTCTGCGTCGGCCGCTGCTGGGGCGATATGCTGGTCGAATCCGATCCGCTGACTGGGGCTGCCGTGCCGGCGCTCGCCGAATCCTGGGAGCCTTCAAAGGATGCGGTCACCTGGACCTTCAAGATCCGCAAGGGCGTCAAGTTCCACAACGGCAAGGAACTGACGATCGACGACGTCGTTGCAACGCTGAAGCGCCACACCGACAAAAGCTCGGAATCAGGCGCGCTGGGCGTTCTCGGCTCGATCAAGGAGATCAAGGCCGATGGCGGCAATCTCGTCCTGACGCTCAGTGAAGGCAATGCCGATATGCCGCTGCTGCTGTCGGATTACCATCTGGTGATCCAGCCGAATGGCGGCGTCGACGATCCCTTGGCCTCGATCGGTACCGGACCTTACAAGCTGACGAGCTTCGAGCCCGGCGTCCGCGCCACCTTCGAGAAGAACAAGGACGACTGGCGCACCGACCGCGGCTACGTCGATTCGATCGAGATCATCGGCATGAACGACGCCACAGCCCGCATCGCGGCCCTGTCGTCGGGCCAGGTGCACTACATCAACCGTGTCGACCCGAAGACGGTCAGCCTGTTGAAGCGCGCACCCAACGTCGAGATTCTCTCGACAGCCGGCCGCGGCCATTATGTCTTCATCATGCATTGCGATAAGGCGCCGTTCGACAATAACGACCTGCGCCTGGCGCTCAAATACGCCATGGACCGCGAAACCATGGTGCAGAAGATCCTCGGCGGTTACGGCAAGGTCGGCAACGATTTCCCGATCAACAGCACCTATGCGCTGTTCCCCGAGGGCATTGAGCAGCGCACCTACGATCCCGACAAGGCTGCCTTCCACTACAAGAAGTCAGGCCATAGCGGTTCGGTTCTCCTGCGCACCTCCGAAGTCGCCTTCCCCGGCGCCGTCGATGCGGCCGTCCTTTACCAGGAAAGCTGCAAGAAGGCGGGCATCGAGATCGAGGTCAAGCGCGAACCGGGTGACGGGTACTGGACCAATGTCTGGAACGTCCAGCCCTTCTCGACCTCCTACTGGGGCGGCCGTCCGACGCAGGACCAGATGTATTCCACCGCCTATCTCTCGACGGCGGACTGGAACGACACCAAGTTCAAGCGCCCTGACTTCGACAAGCTCCTGCTGCAGGCGCGCGCCGAGCTCGATGAAGCCAAACGCAAGGATATGTACCGCACCATGGCGATGATGGTGCGCGACGAGGGCGGCGTGATCCTGCCGATGTTCAACGACTTCGTGAACGCCTCCACCAAGCAGGTGAAGGGTTATGTCCATGACATCGGCAACGATATGTCGAACGGTTACGTCGCAACCCGTGTTTGGCTGGACGCCTAGCGGCGAAGGGCGCGCGCCCTTCCGATCCCCAACGAAGCCGGGACCGTGGGATGAAACCCGCGGTCCTCCCCACGTTTCAGCGCTAGGTCTTCGCCATGACCAATCCTGCCCCAAGCAATGTCCTGCCCGGTCTCCGGTTCCGGCAGCGTTTTCCGCTGTTGGCCCTCATTCTCGAGCGCTTCGTGCTCAGCATTGTCCTGCTCTTTGCGGTATCCATCCTGATCTTCGGCGGGCTGGAAGCCCTCCCCGGCGATTTTGCCACCACCTATCTTGGCCAGTCGGCGACGCCGCAGGCGGTCGCCAATATCCGTCGGGACCTTGGGCTCGATCGCCCGGTGACGACGCGCTATGTCGAATGGCTTGGCAGCGCCGTTCAGGGTGACTTCGGCACCTCCTGGGCCAGCAAGAACTCGGTGAGCGAGCAGATCGGCAAGCGACTCGGCAATTCGCTCTTCCTGGCGGGTTTCGCGGCTGTCATTTCAGTGCCGCTCGCCGTTGGTCTCGGCATGCTGTCGGTGCATTTTCGCAATCGCATGCCCGACAAGATCATCAACGTCATCTCGCTGGCGGCGATCTCGCTGCCGGAATTCTTCATCGGCTACCTGCTGATCCTGTTTTTCGCTGTGAAGTTCGGCATGGCGACCTTCCCGGCGACGGTCTATGACAGCATGGGCTTGGTCGAGCGCTTGAAGGCGATCGCCCTGCCGACGGCGACCCTGGTTCTCGTCGTGCTCGCGCACATGATGCGCATGACGCGGGCAGCGATCCTCTCCGTCATGTCCTCGGCCTATATGGAGACCGCCGAACTGAAGGGTCTGAGCGCCTTCCGCGCCATCGTCAAACACGCCGCCCCGAATGCGCTGGCGCCGATCATCAACGTCGTCGCGTTGAACCTTGCCTATCTCGTGGTCGGCGTTGTCGTCGTCGAGGTGGTCTTCGTCTATCCCGGTATGGGGCAATATATGGTCGATGCGGTCACCGTACGCGACATGCCAGTCGTGCAGGCCTGTGGCCTGATCTTCGCGGCCGTCTACATCTTCCTCAACATGACGGCCGATATTCTGGCGATCGTCGCCAATCCCAGGCTGAGGCATCCGAGATGAGAGCAAGAGACATCCCCATCACCGCCTGGATCGGCATGGCCGGCATCGCCCTCGCCTTCATCTTTGCGCTCTTTGCGCCCTGGATTGCTCCCTATGGCGAAACGCAGGTCGTCGGCGACGTCTGGCAGCTGCCTGACGATAAGTATCTCTTCGGCCTCGACAATCTCGGTCGCGACATCCTCTCGCGGCTGATCTATGGCGCGCGCACGACGCTGCTGGTCGCCTCCGCCGCCACGATCATCTCCTTCTCGCTCGGCGTCATCCTGAGTTTTACGGCAGCGGTGTCGCGCGGGCTGATCGACACGGTCTTTTCGCGCTTCAACGACCTGATGATGTCGATCCCGACACTGATCTTCGCGCTCGTGGTGCTGGCGGTCCTGCCGCAGAACATCGTCGTCCTGATCCTCGTCATGGCCATCCTGGATTCCACCCGCGTCTATCGTCTCGGCCGCGCCGTGGCGCTCGATGTCGCGGTGATGGAATTCGTCGAGGCGGCGAAGCTGCGTGGCGAAGGCAAGCTCTGGATCATCTTCCGCGAGATCCTGCCGAACACGCTGTCGCCGCTTTTGGCCGAGTTCGGGCTGCGCTTCGCCTTCTCGATCCTGTTCCTCTCGACGCTTTCCTTCCTAGGCCTCGGCATTCAGCCGCCCGCCGCCGATTGGGGTGGCATGGTCAAGGACAACAAGGATGGCATCATCTTCGGCATATCGGCCGCCCTCGTACCGGGTACGGCGATCGCCGTGCTCGCCATCTGCGTCAATCTGGTCGTCGACTGGCTCCTGAAACGCACATCCAGCCTCAAGGGAGGGCGCGGCGATGCCTGAGCTTCTTTCCGTCCGCAATCTGAAGATCGAGGCGACCAGTTATCCGCCGGGCGAACCGCCGAAGCGCGTGACGATCGTCGACGGCGTTTCCTTCGATCTTGAGAAGGGCAAGGTTCTCGGCCTGATCGGGGAATCGGGTGCCGGCAAGTCGACAATCGGCCTCTCGGCACTGGCCTATGGCCGCGGCGGCGCCGAAATCACCGGAGGCGAGGTGCGGCTCGGCGGCACCGACATTCTGGCGCTCGGCAAGAACGGCATCCAGAAAATCCGCGGCGCCCGGGTCTGCTACGTCGCCCAATCGGCGGCGGCAGCCTTCAATCCGGCGCACAGGCTCGGCGATCAGGTGATCGAGGCGTCGATCAAGCATGGTCTGATGACGAAAGACGAGGCGCGCAAACGGGCGCTTTATCTGTTCCGTGTTCTCGGATTACCCAACCCCGAAAGCTTCGGTGAGCGCTTTGCCCATCAGGTTTCCGGCGGCCAGCTGCAGCGCGCAATGACGGCGATGGCGCTTTGCTCGAACCCCGAACTCATCGTGTTCGACGAGCCGACGACGGCGCTTGACGTCACCACCCAGATCGACGTGCTGGCGGCGATCAAGCATGCCATCGAGGAAACGCATACGGCCGCGCTCTACATCACCCACGACCTTGCCGTCGTCGCCCAGATCTCCGACGACATCATGGTCCTGCGCCATGGCCGCCAAGTGGAATATGGCAGCGTTCAGCAGATCATCGAGGCGCCGCAACAAGATTATACGCGCGCCCTCGTCAATGTCCGGCAAGCCTATCGCGAGGAAGCTTCAGACCAATCGGCGGCCCTTCTTAAAGTGGAAAATCTCAGCGCCGAATATTCCAACGGCTTCAAGGTGCTGCACGATGTTTCGCTGCATGTGCCGAGGGGGCAGACGCTTGCGGTCGTCGGCGAATCCGGCTCGGGTAAATCGAGCCTGGCGCGCGCCATTACCGGCCTCTTGCCGCCTAGCAGCGGGCGGATTGTCTTTGATGGGAAACCGTTGATGCCTGATCTCAAGAGCCGGCCGAACGATGATCTGAGACGTATTCAATTGATCTACCAGATGGCCGATACGGCGATGAACCCGCGCCAGACGGTGCGTGACATTATCGGCCGTCCGCTGACCTTCTATTATGGCCTGAGAGGTGCGGCGAAGACCGCCCGGGTGAAGGAATTGCTCGATCAGATCGAAATGGGTAATGGCTTCATCGACCGCTATCCGGCTGAACTGTCGGGCGGTCAGAAGCAGCGCGTGGCGATCGCGAGAGCCCTTGCCGCCAAGCCGGAGCTCATCCTCTGCGACGAGCCGACCTCGGCGCTCGATCCGCTGGTGGCCGAGGGTATCCTCAAGCTGCTGCTGCGCCTGCAGGGGGAAGAGCAGCTTTCCTATGTCTTCATCACCCACGACATCGCCATCGTCCGGGCGATCGCGGACAGCGTCGCGGTGATGCATCGCGGCAAGCTGGTGCGGTTCGGCCCGAAGTCGACGGCACTGTCGCCGCCCTTTGACGACTACACTGACCTGCTGTTGAAATCCGTGCCCGAAATGGAAATCGGCTGGCTGGAACGGGTGCTTGCGACACGCCGCATGGAAAGCGCCGGCAATTGAATGTGAATGAAGGAGTGAGCATGACATCCCGCGGCTTCACCACCATCGAGAATGAATGGATTGAGCTCAAGGATGGAACGCGGCTTGCCGCGCGCATCTGGATGCCCGACGGCGCGGAAGAAGATCCGGTTCCCGCCGTTTTCGAATTCCTGCCCTATCGAAAGCGCGACGGAACCAGCCCCCGCGACGAGTCCACCTATCCGGTGTTCGCGGCCGCAGGCATTGCCGGCGTGCGCGTCGATATCCGCGGATCCGGAGAATCCGAAGGCGTCATCGACGGCGAATATACCGAGCGCGAACTTGCCGATGCCTGCGAGCTGATCGCCTGGATTGCCGCGCAGCCATGGTCGAACGGTTCGGTCGGGATGATGGGCATCTCCTGGGGCGGCTTCAACAGCCTGCAGGTCGCAGCGCTACGCCCGCCGGCGCTCAAAGCCGTCATCTCGATCGCCTCGACCGTCGACCGTTACAACGACGACATCCACTATAAGAACGGCTGCCACCTCTCCGCGCAGCTCTCCTGGGCGGCGACCATGCTCGGCTACCAGTCGCGCCCGCCGGATCCTGCCCTGGTCGGCGACCGCTGGAAGGAAATGTGGCTGGAACGCCTCGCCGGCGAACCGTTCTTCATGGAGGAGTGGCTGGCGCACCAGCGGCGCGACCATTTCTGGCGTCACGGTTCGATCTCGGAGGATTTTTCGCAGGTGGATATCCCGGCGCTCGTCATCGCCGGCTGGGCGGACGGCTACCGCAATACGCCTCTGATGGCGGTCGAAGGTCTCGGCGGAAAGGCGAAGGCCCTGATCGGCCCCTGGGTCCACAAATATCCGCACTTCGCCTGGCCGAAGCCGCGCGTCGACTTCCACAGCGAAGCGATCGCCTGGTGGAACAAATGGCTGCGCGGCGACGACAATGGCATCGACCGACTGCCGCAGGCTCGCGCCTATATTCTTGATGCCGTCAGGCCTGCCGCCCGACGCGACAGCGATCCAGGCTTCTGGATCGCCAAGGACATGTGGACGCCGCCGGGGATGCAATGCTTCTATGTCGAGCAATTCGGCCGGTTGACGCAAGGCATGCCGATCCCGCATGCGCCCGAGCATCCCGTCCATCTCCATTCTCCCCTCGACACCGGCACGGCGTCCGGAGAATATTTTACGCTGAAGCCCGACGCCGAAATGGCCATCGACCAACGCTCAGACGATGCCGGCTCGCTGGTCTTCGACACGGTGCCGCTTGCAGAGGATCATGATTATCTCGGCCGGCCCGTCGTAACGCTTGCGTTGCGCCCCCACGCAACAGGCGGCAATCTCTGCGCCCGCCTGGTCGATGTCCATCCGGACGGCACGGCCACCCGTGTCGCCTTCGGCGTCGTCAATCTCACGCACCGCGATGGCAATGCCGATCCCAAGCCTCTCACGCCGGGCGAGAAAGTGGCGATCCGGCTGGTGCTCGATGCATGCGGCTATCGCTTCCGCAAGGGCCATCGAATCCGCCTTTCGCTTTCGACCGCCTATTGGCCGATGATCCTGCCGCCGCCCGATGATCAAGGGGTCGAGATTGATATCGCCTCGCTCGGCCTGGCGCTGCCCTTGCTCGGGGACCACCGGAAGATCGAAATCGATGAACCGGCCAATCCCGATCCTCTGCCCAAATATATCGAGCATGCGGGCGCCGCGACGAAGCGTCAGGTCGTCCGTGACCTCTCGGCCAACCGCACGGATTATCGCATCCACGAGGAGACCGGGCTTTACGAACACCCGGAAACCGGCCTGTCGACGCGGCAATTGCGCGAAGAGGTCTGGTCGATTTCGCCAGATGACCCGCTGTCGATGACCGGCACCTCGACCTGGACTTGCGACATGCACCGGCCCGGCTGGTTCGTGCGCACGGTCGCGACCGCGCGGATTGCCTGCACCGCGAGTGATTGGATCATCAGCGCCGTCGTCACCGCTTTCGAGGACGATGTGCAGATCTTCGAAAAGATCTTTGCCGAAAAGCGGATCGCGCGCGACCTGATGTGATCGTCAGGCTGATGCGAAATGCCGAACCGCCTCGCAGACGGCGTGAAAGCCGTCGCGCGCGCCTTCACTCATGTGACGGGCGCGAAGCCAGGCATGCACCATCTGCGGCTCCTCCCGAAAGGAGACCTCGACACCCTCCGCTGCAAGCCGGGCCGCATACTGGCGGCCGTCGTCTCTCAACGGATCGAAATGCGCGACCGTGATGTAGGTGGGCGGCAGTTCGGCAAGCGAAGACGCATTCAGCGGCTCGGCGATCTCGCTGCCTGCCGGCGCCTGCAGGATCTCGCGATAATAGGCAACATCGGCCGTGGTCAAGCCAGGCGCCGCAGCCATCTCGACATAGGAGCCGGCGGACAGGTCTCCGCCGAGCGCCGGGTAGATCAGGACCTGACCGACGACGCCGGGTAGGCCTTCGTCGCGTGCCCGCAGTGCAAGGCCCGCCGCAAGATTGCCCCCGGCGCTATCGCCGATCAGCACGACCTTGTTGTTGGCCGAAAGCAGATGCTTCAGCACGGCAAAGGCGTCATCCGTCTGTGCCGGCCAGCGATATTCGGGAGCCAGGCGATAATCGACGGAAACGAGTTCTGCACCGGCAAAATCGGCAATCTCCGCGCAGATGGCATGATGGCTCTCCAGCGAACCGACGACGAAACCGCCGCCATGGAGATAGAGAAGTACCGTGCGCGTGCTGATCTTGCGGGGACGGTAGCGCCGTATCGGAATGCGCTGGACCACGCCGTCGGCAAAAATCATTTCAGGCGGCAGCGGGCGGTCGAACCGGGCGCAAAGGGCATCGTACCAGTTTCGCTGCTGCTCGACCGACGCTTCGACTGCGTCGGTGGGATAGAAACTATCGCAAATCTCGAGAAACTGCAGGATGGCTTTTTCGGTAGGGACAGGCGATGGAGCGGACATGAAGAGTCCTTTCGATTTGGAACATGCAGATCTATGCCCTTGGCCGACTCTGCCATCATCATGCGCCTTCAAAACGGAGGCAATCTGTCTGGTCGCGACCCATGGATGTCGCGGCGTCCACTATTTTTGGCCTGCGGGGCGGAGACTTGCCGCCGCTTCAGAAAAAGCCATAATTTTTTTGCCGTCGACCCAAGGAACGCCATCGGAGAAACGTCTCAATCCCGAAATAGCATCTTGCTTGATAGCTTGGGGGTAGGTGCGCATTGGATGCGGAGCTCATAGAACGGGCGCAGCGCGGTGACCGGGAGGCCTTTGGGAAGCTGGTCTCGCGCCATTATGATTTCGTCCATGCGACGGCGTGGCGGTGGTCGGGCAGTTCCACCGATGCGGACGACATCGCCCAGGACGTCTGTGTCAAGCTCGGCGCGGCGATCCGCGGCTTTCGCGGCGCCAGCCGCTTCAGGACATGGCTCTACACCCTGACGCTGAACGCCGCCCGCGACCATAGGCGCAAGCTGGCTCGAGAAGAACAGACGTTCCGTGCTTATGCCGCCGAACCGCTGCCCGATGCGCCCAGTAAGAATGACGATGAGATATCGAGCGAATTGTGGGCGGCCGTGCGCGCTTTGCCGGAAAGGCAATGCGACGCGGTGCTGCTCGTCTATGGCGAAGGCCTCAGCCATTCCGCTGCCGCCGATATTATGGGCTGCTCGGAAACAACCGTCTCCTGGCAGGTGCATGAAGCGCGCAAGAGACTGAAGGCCATGCTCGGCAAGGA
The DNA here is from genome assembly GCF_014193135.1 of Rhizobium sp. BK049. NCBI lineage: Bacteria > Pseudomonadati > Pseudomonadota > Alphaproteobacteria > Hyphomicrobiales > Rhizobiaceae > Rhizobium > Rhizobium sp. BK049. The sequence continues at coordinate 199,218 of NZ_JACHYV010000005.1, read as the reverse complement.
AGAGGTATGACCGTGGACAAGGAACTGGAAAAACTCTCCCGCACCGCGCCGCCTGCAGCCGATCCGGAGGCGCGCGCGCGTGCGCTTGCCGCCGCCATGCAGGCCTTCGACGACGCAGGAAATGATACTGCCGCAGCCCAAGGAAATCTGAAGGGCTGGCGTCATAGCTCCATCATCAATCGGATATGGAGCCCTGCCATGAACAAGAAATTCCTTGCCGGTTCAGCCCTTGCGACGCTGCTCGTCATTCCCGCTGCCGGTTATCTCGTGATAGCGCTGAATCACAGCCGGCTCCCGATCGTCGATCAGAAAAAGATCGCGAGTGACGTCTCGCAAAATAATGCGCCAGAGCCGGCCGAACCCGTCGAGGTCGCACCTCAGCTTGCCCAAGCACCGGCGAAAGAGAAGCAGCCGGCAGCTCAATCATCGGAGGCTGATAGCACCCGAGGCTTGCAGAACGAGGAGCAGTCGGCCGCCGCTAAACCCGCTGCGCCTTCCGAATTCGATGCCGGCGAGATCGCCCCGCTGACGAAGTCCGAGGGCTCGGCTGCGGCGCTCGGCGCGGCCAAACGCGTCGCGCCGGCCGCTCCCGGCGCCCCTCAACCGCAATTGGCAGAGTCGATGGCCGTCGCCCCCTCGCCTTTGCCGCCGGCGGAAGGGCGTGTGCAGATCCAGCCCGATGCCAATCGCGAGCGCTTTGCCAAGGCTGCGGCAAATCCGGTCAAGAGCGTTGCAACCGACCCGGTTTCGACCTTCTCCGCCGATGTCGACAGCGCCTCCTATTCCTTTGTCCGCCGATCGTTGACGAGCGGGGCGATGCCCGATCCGCAATCGGTTCGCGTCGAGGAAATGATCAACTATTTCCCCTATGACTGGCCGCGTCCAGACAATGCCGATCAGCCTTTCAAGGCGACCGTAACGGTGATGCCGACACCGTGGAACCACGACACGCAATTGATGCATGTGGCGATCAAGGGCTATGATATCGCGCCGGCGACGACGCCGCGTGCCAATCTGGTTTTCCTGATCGACGTTTCGGGTTCGATGGACGAGCCGGACAAGCTGCCGCTGCTGAAGAGCGCCTTCCGTCTGCTGGTCAACAGGCTGAAGGCCGACGACACCGTCTCGATCGTTACCTATGCCGGCAATGCCGGCACGGTGCTGGAACCGACACGCGTGGCCGAACAATCGAAAATCCTCTCGGCGATCGACAGACTGGAGCCCGGCGGCTCGACCGGCGGCGCCGAGGGCATCGAGGCGGCTTACGATCTTGCCAAACAGGCCCTCGTCAAGGGCGGCGTCAACCGCGTGATGCTGGCAACCGATGGCGACTTCAATGTAGGCCCGTCGAGCGACGAGGACCTGAAGCGCATCATCGAAGAGAAACGCAAGGACGGCATCTTCCTGACCGTTCTCGGCTTCGGACGCGGCAATCTCAACGATTCCCTGATGCAGACGCTGGCGCAGAACGGCAATGGCAGCGCCGCCTATATCGACACCCTGGCGGAAGCGCAGAAGACACTGGTCGAAGAGGCCGGATCGACACTGTTTCCGATTGCCAAGGACGTCAAGTTCCAGGTCGAGTTCAATCCGGAACGGGTCGCCGAATATCGGCTGATCGGCTACGAGACGCGCGCCCTTAACCGCGAGGATTTCAACAATGACCGCGTCGATGCCGGCGATATCGGCTCTGGCCACAGCGTCACGGCGATCTACGAGATTACGCCCAAGGGAAGCCCCGCGGTGATGAACGACGATCTGCGCTACGGCGCGGAAGGGAAGGCGCCGACCATAACGCCGGACAATGCCCACCGGGGCGAGATCGCCTTCGTGAAGATACGCTACAAGCGGCCGGGCGAGGATAAGAGCGCCCTCATCACCACGCCGGTCGGCGACGTCAATTCGGTCGCCAGCGTCGATGCCGCGCCACAGGATGTCCGCTTCTCGGTGGCCGTCGCCGCCTTCGGCCAGAAATTGAGCCGCCTCCCCGCCCTCGACACTTATTCCTATCAGGCGGTTGCCGATCTCGCTGCGGCATCGCGGGGGGCGGATCCCTTCGGCTACAGGTCGGATTTCCTCAATCTCGTCAGGCTGGCCGACGGCCTCAGTCAACGGTGAGCGGCGAAGCACCCAGAAAGCGCGGTCGCCCGGAAGCGCGGCCGCGCCTGCATGAGTTTACCCCGGTCTCGATCCATTGGCCGTGAGATAAACGGCGTAGAGAGACGTAGTCCCGGTGATAAAGAGACGGTTCAATTTCTCTCCCCCGAAAGCCACGTTGGAGACGATCTCGGGAATATGGATCTTGCCGAGCAGCGTGCCATCCGGATCATAGGCGTGCACGCCGTCGGCCGCACTTGTCCAGATCCTGCCCTTCCGGTCCACGCGAAACCCATCGAACATGCCGGCATTACATTCTGCGAACAAGCCGAGGTCGCTCAGCGTCCCGTCGCCTGATACCGCGAGCTTTCGGATATGACGCGGACCATCCGGCAAGTGCGATGCACCGGTGTCGGCGACGTAGAGAACCGACTCGTCGGGCGAGAAAGCCAGACCGTTCGGCTTGATGAAATCCGACGTCATCTGATCGGTCACGCCAGTTTCCGGATCATGTCGGTAGACATGGCATCCGCCGATTTCCTCTTCGCCATAGTCGCCTTCATAGTCGTGAAGTATGCCGTAGCTCGGATCGGTAAACCAGATTGTGCCGTCGGACTTGACGGTCACATCATTTGGAGAATTGAGCCGCCTGCCCGCGATCCGGTCGGCGAGCACGCTGACCTTGCCGTCGAACTCCGTCCGGGTGACCCGGCGTGCCAGATGCTCGCAGGTGATCAGCCGGCCCTGATTGTCGACGGTGTTGCCGTTCGAGTTGTTGCTGGGCGAGCGGAAGACGGAGGTATGTCCGCTGGTATCGTCGTAGCGCATCATGCGGTTGTTCGGGATATCCGAGAAGACCAGATAGCGTCCGGCGGCAAACCAGGCCGGTCCCTCCAGCCAGCGGCCGCCCGTCCAGAGGCGTTCGACGCGAGCATGGCCGACGAAGCAGCTTTCAAAGCGCGGGTCGAGGACCTCGAACCCGGTACCTTCGATTTCACCGAACATAAGTCTTCCTCCTCAAGATTGTTATCGATATCATAATGCTCGGATCTCGGAGATTCGTATAGCCGGCAAGGCGCCGGTAACCTAGCAAATCCGGTGAGAAGCAGGCTTTTCCGGCTGGGGAACCGCATACTTCCTGGATAAAATCGATTGTGCGATGATAGCGATAACTTTATCGTGTGCTGAATTATACAATTCCGGCGTTGTTTGAAAGCGGAGAGCAGTGAAAAACGACGATGAGCCAAAGGTCAAGCGCCTCAAGGCTGGAGACGCTCAAAAGCTGACGATGGCTGAGGTCGCCAAATATGTCGGCGTATCGGCCATGACCGTTTCGCGCGCCTTTCGCCAGGATGCAAGTGTTTCCGAAGAAACGCGAAAGCGCATCATGGAAGCCGTCGACGCGCTCGGCTACGTGCTGGATCTCTCCGCCGGCAGTCTTTCCTCGCGGCGCAGCGGCTTCATCGCGGCGCTGGTGCCCTCGATCAACAATTCGAATTTCTCCGACACCGCCCGTGGCATTACCGATGCACTGGAGAATACCGGCCTTCAGCTTCTTCTCGGCTATACCGACTATTCCGCCGAGAAAGAAGAAAAACTGATCGAGGCGATGCTGCGGCGGCGCCCCGAAGGCATCATCCTGACAGGCGGTTCGCACACCGACCGCGCCCGACGCATGCTTGATAAGGCAGGCATTCCGGTGGTGGAAACCTGGGAGCTTCCGGAGGAGCCGATCAACCATGTCGTCGGCTTTTCCAATAGCGAGGCGATGTCGCTGCTGGTGCGGACGCTGGCCAGCCAGGGCTATCGGAGGTTCGGCTATATCGGCGGGACGACGGCGCGCGATACGCGCGGCAGCCAGCGGCGAAGCGGTTTCCTGAAGACGGTCGAGGAACTGGGCCTCGGGCCGGGCCGGGCGATTTCCTTCGGCGTACCGCCGATCACCATGGAACAGGGCGGTCAGGCGATTATGAGCCTGCTGGAGCGCTGGCCGGACACGGAAGTGGTTCTCTGCGTCTCCGACCTTTCCGCCTTCGGTGCGATCATGGAATGCAAGCGCAGGGGAATGAAGGTGCCGGGAGATATCGCCATTGCCGGCTTCGGCGACTACGAGATCTCGTCAGTCTGTCATCCCAGTATCACCACGATCAATGTCGACTGTTACGGCATCGGCCGGCAGGCCGCCGTCCGCCTGCTCGATGCGCTGCAAGGCAGCGGCGAGGCGACCGGCGACGAGATCACATTGACGAGCTACAGGGTCGTGCTGCGCGAAAGCACAGACCGCGCCCGCGCTGCATAGTCAGAAAGCGATCTGCACCTTCATCGATTTGCTGCGGTCGCTTGCCAGTTCGAAAGCGGCGACGGCCTCGTCGATTGCGAAGACGCCTGTCAGCAGCGGCTTCAGATCGACGCGGCGCGCGTTGATCAGCTCGACGGCGAGCCCGAACTCCTCGTGAAAGCGGAATGTGCCGCGCATCTCGATTTCCTTTGCAACGATCATGTTTTGCGGAATGGAGACATCGCCGCCAAGGCCGAGTTGCACGAGAACGGCACGGGGCTTCAGCACCTCAAGGCCGGCGCGCACGGCCCGTTCATTGCCCGACGCCTCGAACATGACATCGAAATATCCCTTGTCGGCGCCGTAAGCGGCAAGGTCGGAGGCATGCGTGGCAACGTTGATCGTGCGATCGGCGCCGCTGGTGCGGGCGATCGTCAGAACGCTGTCGGTGACGTCGGTCGCGACGATTTCACGGGCGCCGAGAACGCGGGCGGCCACGATCGCCAGCATCCCGATCGGACCGCAGCCGGTGACCAGCACCCGCTTGCCGAGCAGCGATCCGGCGCGGCTTGCCGCATGCAGCGTGACGGCAAAGGGTTCGGCGAAGGCGGCCTCATGAATAGAAATGCCGTCGGCGACCTTGTGGCATTGCCAGTGCTCCGCCACCAGCCGCTGGCGGAAGCCGCCCTGAATGTGAGGCATGGGCATGGCGCTGCCGTAGAATCGCATGTTCAGGCAGTGGTTCTGCTGTCCCTTCAGGCAATATTGGCAATGGCTGCACGGCCGGCTCGGGGAAACCGCGACGCGGTCTCCCATGGCAAGGTCGCTCACGCCGGCACCCAGCGCCATGACTGTGCCGGCGATTTCGTGGCCGAGGATCATCGGTTCGCGCAGCCGAACGGTGCCGAAGCCGCCGTGATTGTAATAATGCAGATCGGAACCGCAGATGCCGCCGGCTTCGATGGCAACCTCCACCTGCCCCGGTCCTGCAATCTCCGCTTCGCGCTCTTCGACCCTGAGGTCCTTTGCAGCGTGAATGACGATGGCTTTCATGTCGAACTCCTCACACGACCGGCGTCGGAAGCGCGCGACCGGCAAAATGCGCGGCGAGATTGTCTCTGACCAGTTTGCCCATGGCCCTGCGGGTCTCGATGGTGCCGGAGCCGTGATGGGGCTGCAGCACGACGTTCGGCAGCGTCAGGAAGCGCGCATCGATTTTCGGCTCGTTGAGGAAAACGTCAAGGCCGGCGGCCTGGATGGTGCGGTTCCGAAGCGCTGCGATCAGCGCTTCCTCGTCGACGGTCGTTCCGCGCGAAACATTGATCAGCATGCCTTCCGGACCGAGCGCTTCCAGCACCTCGGCGTTGATGATCTTCATGGTCGCGGCCCCTCCGGGAACGATGACGATCAGGAAGTCGGCCCAATTGGCAAGCGCGACCAGATTGGCTTCATAGCCATAGGCGACATCCTGGTCCCTATTGCGGGCGAAATAAGAGATGTCGCAGCCGAAAGCGGCAGCCCGCTTGGCGATCGCCTTGCCGATCCGCCCCATGCCGACGATCCCGACCTTCTTGCCGGAAACCCGCGTTACCAGCGGCATGGGAACGTTGCCCCACTGGCCGGTGCGGACGAAAACGTCGGCCTGCGGAATCTGGCGTGCCGTGGAAAGCAGCAGTCCGATCGCGATATCGGCGACGTCTTCGGTCAGCACGTCAGGTGTATTCGTCACGCGAATGCCGTTGGCGCGGGCATAGGAGAGGTCGATCGCGTCGGTGCCGACGCCGTAGCAGGAGACGATCTCCAGCTTCGGCAGTTGCTTCATCAGCTCGGCGGAAGCGCCGAGTTCGCCGCGCGTCGCGATGGCGCGGATATTGCTGCCGACTTTTGAAATCAGTTCCTGCCGATCTGCGGCTTCCCACAAGCGGTGGACGCGGTAGCTCGCCTCCAGATCGACCATGTCCCACTCTGGATAGGCCCCGGCCATCAAGATTTCTACGTCAGGCATTGCGTCTTCGTCTCGCATTTTGGCTGTTGATTATGTTATCGATAACATATAATTCGAGATAGGGATGTCAAGTGAGTTTCACCGCAAGTGGCGGTATAAGCCGTCATTCGCCGCGACACCGGAGGAGTGATTTGCATGAAGAACCTGTTTGATCTGACCGGGCAGCTTGCCCTGATCACCGGCTCAAGCCAAGGGATCGGTTATGCGCTGGCCGAGGGCCTGGCGCAGCATGGCGCCGAGGTCGTCATCAACGGCCGCACGCCCGAAAGCGTCAAACGCGCAGTCGAAAGCCTCAAGGCTCAAGGTCTTTCTGCCCATGCGGCGATCTTCGACGTCACCAGAAAGGACGCTGCTGCGCAGGGTATCGCCGCGATCGAAGCCGATATCGGTCCGCTCGACATCCTGATCAACAATGCCGGCATGCAGTTCCGCACGCCGCTGGAAGATTTCCCGGCGGACAAATGGGAATTGCTGCTGACCACCAATATTTCCAGCGTGTTTTACGTCGGCCAGGCGGCCGCCAAAGCCATGATCGCCCGTGGGCATGGCAAGATCATCAACATCGCCTCGGTTCAGAGCGAGCTCGCCCGTCCGGGCATTGCTCCCTATACGGCGACCAAGGGCGCGGTGCGGAATCTGACCCGCGGTATGTGCGCCGACTGGGCCAAGCACGGCCTGCAGATCAACGCGATTGCGCCGGGCTATTTCAAAACGCCGCTCAACCAGGCGCTCGTCGATAATCCGGAATTCTCGTCCTGGCTCGAAAAGCGGACGCCGGCCGGACGCTGGGGCAATGTCGAGGAACTGGTAGGTGCCGCCGTCTTCCTTTCGGGGCGCGGTTCGTCCTTCATCAACGGCCACACGCTTTATGTCGACGGCGGCATCACGACCTGCCTCTAAGGGAGGCGAGACGATGGACGTTGAGAAAGAGGCACTGCCCTTTGCCGTGGTTATCATGGGCGTCAGCGGTTGCGGCAAATCTTCGGTTGGCGAGCGCCTCGCCGGTCGCAACGGCATGTTGTTTGTGGAAGGTGACCAGCTCCATCCCCCGCGCAATGTCGAGAAAATGGCGAAGGGCATACCGCTCACCGATGAAGATCGCCTGCCGTGGCTCGACCGGATCGGTGAGGAATTAAGGGCGGCGCAAAAGGCGTCGCAGGGATTGGTGATTTCCTGTTCGGCGCTGAAGAGAAGTTATCGGGATAGGCTGCGGCAGGCGGCAGACGGGCGCCTGGCCTTCATTTTCCTGGAGGGGTCGCGTGACCTGCTGTTGTCGCGGATGCAGGCCCGTCAGGACCATTTCATGCCCGCGTCGCTGCTCGACAGCCAGCTGCAGACGCTGGACCCGCCGATCGGGGAGCCCGGTGTCGTGACGGTGGCGATCGATATGGCTTTGGATGATATGGTGGCGCTGGCTTGTGAGGGGCTGCGAGGCGTGGCCGTCAAGGGAGGAGATTATCATGCGGGATGACCACAGAGCAGATGTCGCCGTCATCGGCGCGGGCATCATGGGAGCGGCGATCGCCACGCGATTGATCGAAACCGGCCACAAAGTATCGGTTTTCGATCTCGATACTGAAAAGGTCGCGGCGTTGGCAGCCAAGGGCGCCCACGCGGCCGCTTCGGTGGAGGATGCGGTCTCGCGGTCGGAATTCTGCGTCCTCAGCCTCAATCACGCAAATATCGTCCGCGCCGTCGTCTTCGGCGAGAAGGGGGTTGCGGCGGCGGCAAGCGCCGACAAGCTGCTGATCGATATGTCCTCGATCGACCCGGCCGAGACCGCCGACATGGCGAAGCGGCTGCGGCGGGAAACGGGCATGGCATGGGTGGATTGCCCGCTTTCGGGCGGCGTGCCCGGTGCGCTCGGTGGCAAGCTCACCATCATGGCCGGTGGAAGCCTCGAGGATTTCGAGCGGGCGCGCGTGGTGATGCGGCATCTTGCTGCCAATTATACGCTTATGGGCGCATCCGGCGCCGGCCAGACCACCAAGCTGATCAACCAGCTGTTCTGCGCCGTGCTGTTCCAGTCGGTCGCTGAAGCCGTCAAGCTGGCGGAAGCCGGCGGTGTCGATCCCTCCGCCATTCCGGCCGCCCTTGCCGGCGGCAGGGCGGACAGCCGGATATTGCAGGAATTCATGGCGAAATTCGCCGCCCGGGATTTCTCGCCGACAGGCAGGATCGACAACATGCTGAAGGATTTGGACTCACTTCAGGCCTTTGCACTGAGGACAAAAACGCCGCTGCCGATGACGGGCGCGGTGGTGGAGATTCATCGCCTGCTTTGCGCTGCCGGCCTTGGGCCGAAGGACTCTGCCGAGATGATGCGCCTGCTCGACGGATTTGCCGCCGACTGACCTCATTTCAGGCCGGGGAGATTGTCACTTTCCGCTTGACTAATCGGGCGATGTTATCGATAACATAACGACAGCTGCAGCTTTGGGAGGAGCCACAGTGGAAGCCAAGAGACTGCTGGAGTTCCAATCGATCACCAAAAGCTTCGGCGGCACGCAGGCGCTGCGTGACGTCTCGATCGACCTGCGCAACGGCGAGATCCTGGCGCTGCTCGGCGAAAACGGCGCCGGGAAATCGACGCTGATCAAGACCCTGGCCGGCATCTACAAGCCCGATAACGGCGACATCCTGTTTCGCGGGCAGAGCTACCATCATCGCCCGCCGAAGCCGAACGAGCGGCAGCCGGTGGCTTTTATCCATCAGGATCTCGGCTTGATCGAGTGGATGACGGTCGGCGAGAATATGGGCCTGTCGCAGGGCTTCTCGATGCGCCGGGGTCTGATCGACTGGAACAGGACGCAGGCGCGCGCGAAAGAGGCCTTGAAGTTGGTCGGCTGCGATTTCGATCCGACGACGCGGGTCTCGGCTCTGTCGCGCACCGAAAAATCCCTCGTCGCCATTGCCCGCGCGCTTGCCGTCGAAGCCGACGTTCTGGTGCTTGACGAGCCGACGGCGAGCTTGCCCGCCGACGAAGTCGATCGGCTGTTCAACGCGATCCGTCCCCTGAAGGAGCGCGGCGTCGGCATGATCTATGTCTCCCACAGGCTGGACGAGATTTTCCGCATCGCCGATCGCGTCGCCGTCCTGCGCGACGGATGCATGGTCGGGCAGAAGCCGGTCAGCGAGACCACTCCCGACGAACTGGTGACGATGATCATCGGCCGCAGCGGCGACGGTCTCTTTTCGAAGACCGAGATCAAGCCCGGCAAGGCGATCGTCAAGGTGCGCGATCTCGTCTGCGCCGGCACGAGCCCGATATCGTTCGATATAAGACAGGGCGAACTTCTGGGCCTCGCCGGCCTGCGCGGCGCCGGTCAGGAACGCATCGGCCGGGCGCTGTTCGGCTGCGAGCCTTTCGGCGGCACGATCCTGCTGCATGACCAAACTCCGGACCTTTCGAGCCCGCTGAGCGCAATGGCGTCGGGCATCGGATTGATCGCCCGCGACCGGACGGAGGAATCCGTCGCGCTCTCGCTGTCCATTCGGGAAAATACTTATATCAACCCCGGCGCAGTCGGACGCGGGCTTTTTTCCTTCCTGTCTCCGCGCGGCGAAGCCGACCTTGCCCATGCGATCGGCCAGTCCGTCGGCCTCAGGCCGAACGATCCGGATCTGCCGGTGGAAGCTCTGTCGGGCGGCAACCAGCAGAAGGTCGTCGTCGGCCGCTGGCTGGCGACCGGCCGGAAGCTGCTGATCGCCGAAGATCCGACCGCCGGAGTCGACATCGGCGCGCGTGCGGAAATCTACCGCCTGATCACGCAGGCGCTGGAAGCTGGTCTCGCAGTCGTCGTTGTTTCGACGGATTTCGAGGAAATCGCCCATATCTGCCACCGCGCGCTGGTTTTCTCGCGCGGCAAAATCGTCAGCGAACTGACTGGAAGCGCCCTGACGACGGAGGCGGTCATCACGGCCGCATCCGCATCGGAAGCTGCTTGAGCCATCGGGAGAACAGCCATGCAATCCATTGAATCCACCGCGCTGGAGCCGACCAAGAGCGAAATGGCCGGCTTGTCCGCCGGACAGAAGATTGGGCGCCTGATTCCGGTTTATGGTCTGGTGATCCTGACAGTCGGCCTGATCCTGCTCTTTTCGATCATGCTGCCGGATACGTTTCCGACGGTCCTGAATGTTCGTTCGATCGTCTCCGACAAGGCGATCATTGCGCTCCTGTCGCTCGCCGCGATGATCCCGATGGCGTCGGGCCGCATCGACCTGACGGTCGGCTACGGCATCGTGCTCTGGCATATTCTCGCAATCAGCCTGCAGACGGTCTACGGCCTTCCCTGGCCGGTCGCCGTCCTCATCGTTCTCGCGCTTGGCGTCCTCACCGGCTTCATCAACGGTCTGCTCGTCGAGGTCGCCAAGATCGATAGCTTCATCGCCACCCTCGGCACCGGTACGGTTCTTTATGCGCTTGCCCTTTGGCACACCGGCGGCCGGCAGGTGGTCGGGGTCCTGCCTGAAGGTTTCTACGCGCTGAACGGCACCATGCTGTTCGGCCTGCCAATCACCGGCTTCTACGTGCTGCTGATCGCGATCTGCATGTGGATCGTGCTCGAATACCTGCCGATCGGCCGCTATCTCTATGCCATCGGCGCCAATCCCAAGGCCGCGGCCCTCAACGGCATTCCCGTCCGCAAATTCGTGATGGGCGCATTCGTCACGTCAGGTCTGCTGGCGGCCCTGACCGGGGTCCTGCTGGCCTCGAAGCTGCGCATCGGCCAGGCGAGCGTCGGCCTCGAATACCTGCTGCCGGCCCTTGTCGGCGCTTTCCTTGGATCGACGACGATCAAGCCCGGACGGGTGAACGTCTGGGGCACCTTGATCGGCGTCATCATCCTGGCGGTGGGGATATCTGGAATTCAGCAATTCGGCGGATCGTTCTTCGTCGAACCGCTGTTCAACGGCGTGACCCTGCTGATCGCCATCGGCATCGCAGGCTACGCCCAGCGCAAGCGCGGAGCTGTGAGGAGGATCACACCCGCATCCAAATGAGGATGCCGGCCCGGCCGGCATTTCATAACAAACAAAATGGAGGAGTGAACATGAAGCGCAGGACCTTATTGCAGGCAACGGTCGCAACCGTCACCGTTATGCTGAGCATGCCGGCACTGGCCGATTCCATGGCCGACGCCAAAGCCGTGGTCGAGAAATATGCCTCCAAGGTGAGCGCATGGGATGGCCCGACGAGCGGCCCCAAAGGCGCCACCGGAAAGAACATCGTCATTCTTGCCGCCGATATGAAAAACGGCGGTATCCTCGGCGTCGCCAATGGCGTGCAGGAAGCGGCCAGCGCGCTCGGCTGGACGGTGAAAGTGCTCGACGGCGCCGGCTCGATCGGCGGCCGGACGGCGGCCTTCGGCCAAGCCATGGCGCTGAAGCCCGATGGCATCATCATCAACGGCTTTGACGCCGTCGAGCAGAAGCCGGCAATGGAAGCGGCAAAGGCTGCCGGCATTCCGATGGTCTCCTGGCATGCCGCCTCGGCCGTCGGCCCGGTTCCCGAAGTCGGCGTCTTCGCCAACGTGACCACCGATGCGATGGAAGTATCGAAGTCCGCGGCCGATTGGGCCTTCGCCGATGCCGGCGGCAAGCCGGGTGTCATCATCTTCACCGACTCGACCTATGCGATCGCGATCGCCAAGGCCGACCGCATGAAGAAGGAGATCGAGGATCTCGGCGGCACGGTGCTCGAATATGTCGACACGCCGATCGCCGAAACCTCCCAGCGCATGCCGCAGCTGACCACGTCGCTTCTGCAGAAGTACGGCGCCAAGTGGACGCATTCGCTGGCGATCAACGACCTCTATTACGACTTCATGGGACCGTCGCTCGCCTCGGCCGGCATTGCCGGCGACGGGAAGCCGGTGAATGTCGCAGCCGGTGACGGTTCGGAAAGCGCCTATCAGCGCATCCGCGCCAAACAGTATCAGGCCGTCACAGTTGCCGAGCCGCTCAATCTCCAGGGCTGGCAGCTCGTCGACGAACTGAATCGCGCCTTCGCGGGTGCTCCGTGGTCGGGCTATGTGTCGCCGCTCCACGTGGTGACCAGCGCGAATGTCGAATTCGACGGCGGGCCGAAGAACAGCTTCGATCCCGATAACGGCTATCGCGATCAATACAAGAAAATCTGGGGCAAATAAGTCTTCCCGAGGGCGTATCAACCGATACGCCCGTTTCCCTGTTGACACCACGCCATCAATCCAGCTCCGGCGAGTTTTGGAAAAGAGGACCCATGATCATTCGTTATGCTTTGTTTGAAGGCGAAATCCATCCTGGCAGAGAAGAGGAATTCCGTGCCTTTGTCAGGCAGCGGCTCGTCCCTCTCTGGACGAAATTTCCAGGCGCCGAGGAAGTCCGGGTGCTTGATGGCTTGGAGCGCGACGAAGGCGCTCCGGTCTATACCATGGCTCTCGCCATACGTTATCCCGATATGGATGCGGTGAACGCAGCGCTTCGCTCCGATGTGCGCTTTGAGAGCCGCGAGGTCACCGGCGAACTCCTGCAGCTCTTCACCGGCAAGGTGCATCACCACGTCTTCCAGGCCAACGAATACCCGCCGGCCGTTGCCTGACCGCCGGGCATTTTCCGCCGGCTGGAGCGACGGACGCTGCCCGGCCGTAAGATCGAGAACAGGGATCGAACAATCTTAAAGCGCCTGCGAACAAGGGTTCCAGGCGATTTTCCTATTGGGACGCTGCCAAGCCCGCGGGCACCGACCCTTAGCACAATTTTTCATCAGCGCCGCCATTATTAAATTAAATAGTCTACTGATTTAGTGGGCAATGCTCCATCTTACCCCGCATGGGCGCCCGGCGAGGCAGATAACCGCATGATTCCTCAGGAGGCCTTCTTCTTCCAACCGCGCGGATCCGCAGCATCGCATGAGCAATGATTCCGAATTTCTCTGGTATATTCCAAACGACGTCAGGCCCGGCCATCGCGGCGATTCCGCCGTCGACAATCACAACAGCCTCGATATGCTGACCAGCCATGCGAGGGCGCTGGAGGAGCATGGCTGGAAGGGCGCGCTCATCGGCACCGGCTGGGGCCGCCCCGACACGTTCACCGTCGCCGCCTCGCTCGCCGCGCGCACCACCACCTTCGAGCCGCTGATTGCGATCCGTCCGGGTTATTGGCGGCCGGCGAATTTCGCGTCCGCAGCGGCGACGCTCGACCACCTCACGGGCGGTCGCGTGCGGATCAACATCGTCTCAGGCAAGGATGATCTGGCCGCCTATGGCGACAGCGAAGGCGATCAGGCGCATCGTTATAGCCGGACGAGGGAGTTCATGCGGCTGGTCCGCAGGTTATGGACGGAAGAAAACGTCACCTCGGCAGGCGAGCATTTCCGGGTCACCGAATCCACCGTGGTGCCGCGAAGCGTTGAACAAAACGATCGGCGGTACGGTTCGCAGTTCCGCAAGCGGGTTCAAGCCGATCGTGCTGACGGCGCTGGGGATCGCGGCTCTTCTCTCTATGGTCGCTGCCGTCATCACATCCCGTACGATTATCGATCCGCTGGCAAAACTCCAGCTTTCGCTAAAAGCGATGGCGGAAGGCAATCTCGACGGCGATCGTCGCCTCGAAGCGCGCGGCGACGAGATCGGCAAGCTCGCGCGCGCCGTGGCCGGCTTGCGCGACGCGATTTCGGCGAAGGCGGAACGGCAAGCCGATGAGGAAAGCAAGCGGGCTGTCGCGGAGCGGCAACGCCTCGAGCAGGATGCCGACGAACGCCGCACCCATGCGGAGCAAACGGACCAGGCTGTCGGCCGGCTCGGCGACGCCTTGCAGGCCCTGGCAGACGGCGACCTCACGCAGCAGATCGACACCCCGTTCATTCCGTCCCTGGAAAAGCTCCGCGCCGACTTCAATGCCGCGGTCGAAAAGCTCCGCGCCGCCATGCAGAAGGTCTCTCAGAACGCCAGCGCCATCGCGGCCGGGGCACAGGAGATCCGGTCGGCCTCGGACGATCTCGCCAAGCGGACCGAACAGCAGGCCGCTTCCGTCGAGGAAACCGCCGCTGCTCTGGAAGAAATCACGACCACCGTCGCCGACTCCAGCCACAGGGCTCAGGAAGCCGGGCAGCTCGTCCGCAAGACCAAGGACAATGCGGAACGCTCCGGCAGCGTCGTTCGCGATGCGGTCGACGCCATGGGCAAGATCGAATCCTCCGCCACCGAGATCGGAAGCATCATCGGCGTCATCGACGAGATCGCCTTCCAGACCAACCTGCTGGCGCTGAATGCCGGCGTCGAAGCCGCCCGCGCCGGTGAAGCCGGCAAGGGCTTTGCCGTCGTCGCCCAGGAAGTGCGCGAATTGGCGCAGCGTTCCGCCAAGGCGGCAAAGGAGATCAAGGAACTGATCAACGCTTCGAACGGCCATGTGAAGAGCGGCGTCGCCCTCGTCGGCGAGACCGGAAAGGCTTTGCAGGAGATTGCCGCGCAGGTGCAGCAGGTCGACGGCAATGTCGGCGCGATCGTCGGCGCTTCGCAGGAACAGGCGACGGGGCTGAAAGAGATCAACGCCGCTGTCAACAGGATGGATCAGGGCACGCAGCAGAACGCCGCCATGGTGGAGGAAGCCACAGCTGCCGCCCATAACCTCGCCAAGGAAGCCGATGCGCTGTTCCAGTTGCTCAGCCAGTTCAATATCGGCGCAGCGGTGGCATCAAGGCGCATGACGCCGCCCGCCGCAGCAGCGCAGCACGCTCAACCTGTCGCCTCGCCCGCTCGGCAGATGATCGCGAAGATCGGCAAGTCGTTCCAGGGCGGCACGGCGGTCCAGGGGAACACGGCATTGGCGGGCGATTGGGAAGAATTCTGATCGCGGAAGCGCTCCTGCGCCCCTGCCATAATTTGCAATGAGGAAGGGCAGCGTTTGCTGCCCTTCGCGTTTTCGTGCCTACGCCCGAGCCGGGGCCCTGGCTGGAAGCAGGGCGTTGACCACGACTGCAACCGCGATGTTTGCCGCCAGCGCCAGCAGGCCGGTATAGACGGTGAAGGGTTCGCCGCCGAGGCTGATCAGATGCAGAGGCTTCCAGCCGGCATCCCAGACCAGGAAGGTGCCGCCGCAGAAGCCGACGAACCAGCCGGCAAGCAGGCCGGGTGCACGGAACCAGCCGGTGTAGAGACCGAAGACCAGCGCCGGGAGCGTCTGCAGGATCCAGATGCCGCCGAGCAGTTGCAGGTCGAGGGCGAACTGCGTCGGCAGGAAGAGGATGACAAGCAGCGCGCCGACCTTGACGACGAGCGATGTCACCTTGGCGACCTTGGCCTCGCCCGCATCGCTGACTTTGGGATCGACATAGGCCTTCCAGAAGTTGCGGGTGAAGAGATTGGCCGCGCCAATGCTCATCACCGCCGCCGGCACCAGCGCGCCGATGGCGATCGCGGCAAAGGCGAAGCCGGAGAACCAGCCCGAAAACAGCGTCTTGAACAGCGTGGGAACGACGTCGTTCGCACTGTCAAGCTTCAGGTTGGCGGCATGGCCCATATAGCCGAGCAGCGCCAGAAGGCCGAGCAGCAGCGTATAGGCCGGCAGCATGATCGCATTCTTGCGGATCGTCTTGCCGCTGTTGGAGGCAAAGATGCCTGTCAGCGTATGCGGATACATGAAGGCCGCAAGCGCCGAGCCCAGAGCGAGCGTGGCATAGGCGACGTACTGATCGCCGCCCAGCAGCAGGTTGCCGGAGCCCTTGGCCTCGAAGGCCGCATCGGCCGAGGCGAAGACATTGGCGTAGCCGCCGAGCTTCGACGGGATCAGCGCGACCGCGGCGATCACCACGATATAGATCATGATGTCCTTGACGAAGGCGATCAAGGCGGGCGCGCGCAGGCCCGCCGAATAGGTATAGAGCGCCAGCACGATGAAGGCGATCGCCAGCGGCAATTCGCCATGCAGTCCGAGCGCCTTCAGGACCGCCGTCATGCCGACGAGCTGCAGGGCGATGTAAGGCATGGTGGCGATGACGCCGGTCGCCGCGACGGCAAGCTCGAGACCGCGCGATCCATATTGACCATGGACGACGTCGGCGGCCGTCACATAGCCGAAATCCTTGGCACGTTTCCACAGCACCGGCATGACCATGAAGACGAAGGGGTAGACGACGATCGTATAGGGCAGCGCGAAGAATCCGTAGGCGCCGACGGTGTAGACCAGCGCCGGGACGGCGATCACGGTATAGGCGGTATAGAAATCGCCGCCGACGAGGAACCAGGTAATCCAGGTACCGAAGTTGCGTCCGCCGAGACCCCATTCATCGATATGAGCCAGCGTCTCGGGCTTGCGCCAGCGGCTGGCGACGAAACCCATGACGGTGACGAGGGCGAAAAAGAAGATGAAGACGGCAAGCGCCGTGACGTTGATGTCAGTCGTCATGGCGAACACTCCGATAGGCGATCCAGGTCAGCGTCGCTGTGATCGGTACCCAGAGAAGCTGATACCAGTAGAAGAAGGGAAAGCCGAAAAGCGACGGCTCCCGGAGATTGTAGAACGGCGGCCAGAGCAGCCCTATGTACGGGATGATAAGCAGCCAGAGCGCTGCCTTGCTATGTGGTCTTTCCATGTCGGGTACCTTTCAGGCGCCGCGGGGGGCGGTCGCCATGTTCCAGTTGTCGGCGTGGAAGGCGGGTCTGTCAGCCGCAGGCCGCGGCGAGCCCGGTTCGGATCGCTCGACCTTTCCAGCCGATCGAAAGCTGATGTAACGCATATGAATTCCTCCCAACGACTGACACTTGGCCAGCCGCGGATGGAGTCCTATGGCGTCGGTTTTGTCGTCACAAGATGGGCGCGGGGCGGAAATGCCGGCGTCTACCCAGAAGTGGGTAGGCGAGGATTTCCGCTGATTTTCGAGACGATACCGTGATCGAGCGCGTAACGGATGAGGCCGGCCGTGGTGGCGATGCCGAGCTTCTTCTTGAGGTTCTTGCGGTGCGTTTCCGCCGTGGCGGAGGTAATTCCGAGCGCTTCGGCAATCTCCCTGTTGCTTCTGCCGGCAACGATCAGTCCGAGAATGTCGCGCTCGCGAGGCGTCAGGGGATCGCTGCCCTCGTTTGCGCGTTCGCCCATCAGCGCGTCGAAGACCCCCGAGGAGAAATAGGTGCCCCCATCAGCCACGGTCTCGATGGCCGCAACGATCTCGTCCGTCGAAACATCTTTGAGCACGTAGCCGGCAGCGCCATGCATGACCGAGGAGGAGATGTATTCGCGGCTGTCATGCATGGAGAGCATTACGACCCGGGCTTGGGGAAGCTCGTTCCTGAACAGTTCGATCGCATCGATGCCGCTGAGTTTCGGCATGTTGATATCCATCAACACCACCTGCGGCTGGATCTGCCGGGCGATGTCGAGACCCGTTTGCGCGAGCCCGGCGGTACCGGCGACTTCGATATGGTCGAATGTTTCCAACACCGCTTTCAACCCGTCCAGCACCAGCGGATGGTTGTCGACCAGGAGAACTCTGATTTTCGCGCGTTCATTCATGCGGCTTCCGCCTGCTTGCCGGCGGGCAGATTGGCCGATCTCGGCATCATCGCCGTCAGCATCGTGCCGGACTCGCTGCTGTTGATGAGCAACAGCCCGCGGAAGTGGGCCATGCGCTCCTGCATGTTGCGCAGCCCGAGACCCGATCCGCCGGATCCGCCGTCCTTGCTGCCGTCGAAGCCGGTGCCGTTGTCTGAAATCATCATGCGGGCGCGGCCGCCGTCGCTCCACAGCTTGACCGAAAGCTTCGAGGCGCCCGAGTGCCGCTCGACATTGTTGAAGGCCTCTTGGGCGACGCGGTAGAGGGCGGTGCTGGCTTCCGCCTTCAGCATGCCATTAAAGCCCGAGGCGTCGATATCAGTCTCGATCCCCGTCCGTTCGGCAAAGTGATGACAGAGAGCCTCGAGCGCCGCGGTCAGGCCGAGATCGTCGAGCACGCGGGGGCGCAGATCGTGCGAGAGCAGCCGTATTTCCTTGATGGCGCCGTTCAGCGCCTCGACGCCGCGCTCGATGGTCAGCGCTGCATCATCGACATTGGTCCTGACCTTGCGGCCGGCCAGGTCCATTGCATAGCGCACGCCGAGAAGGGTCTGCGAGATGCCGTCATGCAGCTCGCGCGCCAGCCGCGTGCGCTCCTCTTCCTGGGTGTCGATGACCCGCTGCGTCAGTTCCTTGAGGCGGCTGTCGGCCATGCGGCGCTCGTGGAAGGTCAGGAGCATGCAGGTCGTGAAGACGACGAGCACCGAGGGCACGGCAATCAGCGCGACGATGACGAAGGTTCGCCTGATGTTGGCGCGCATCACGGCATTGGCGGCCGCGCTCTGGGCAAAGACGTCGTCGAGATAGACGCCGGTGCCCACCACCCAGCGCCATTTGTCGAGGCTGACGACGAAGGAGAGCTTGTCGGCAATCTGTCCCGTGGAAGGTTTCTGCCATTTATATTGATGCAGGCCGCCGCCCGCCTTTGCCGTGGCGATCAGCTCGGCAATCACCTTGTCGCCGTCAGGATCGGTCAGGTCCAGCCAATTCTGGCCATGCCGGAAACTCTGGCGCGGATGGACGATATTGTTGCCGTCATGGTCGTAGACGAAGAAATAGCCATCCCTGCCATAGTCGAGAGAGGTCAGAATCCCAGCCACCTGCTGCTTGGCGGCTTCGTCGTCGGGGCCGGCCTTGTTGTAGATCGTCTGGATGGCGGACAGGGCAAGATTGGTCAGATTGAGGATTTCCCCTTCCTTGGTCTTCAGCATGTTCTGCTCAAACGTGTCGATGCTGTTCTTGGCGAGATTTGCCGACTGCCAGGTGATGAAGGTGGTGATTGCAAGGATCGAAATGACGAGCGGAACGATCGCCAATGCGATGATCTGGTGTCGTAAAGTCAAGGCTCGTTCCTCCCGAAATTGCGTCCGGAATTATGCCCTTTGTCCGACATGAGTCCAGCAGCTTGCCGGCGGTATGAGGTGATGGCTATTCCAGGGGCACGAACAGGCCGAGCTTGACGTCCCGCAGCACCACATTCGTATGCATGCGGCGGATCTGCGGATTCTCAGCCATGATCAGGGCGGCGATGTCGTCATAATGCTCGACGTCGCGGGCGGTCACGATCGCGATCAGATCGACCGCGCCCGTGACGTAATAGACCTGCTGGATATGATCCTGTTTTTCCGCCCAGACGCGGAACTTCGCCAAGGCGTCGTAATTGTCCCGCTCGATCTCCATCCCGACGATGAACACCATCGATGTACCCGTCGCCTTCCGGTCGAGGACGGCGACCTCCGCCTTGATGATGCCCTCCTCGCGCAGCCGCTTCAGCCGCCGCTGCACGGCCGAGACCGACAAACCTACCCGCTCGGCGATCGTTTCGGCCTTCAGCTGGCAGTCGCGCTGAACGATATCGAGGATGTCACGGTCAAAACGATCCAGTTGTTCCATTATCCAGTCCATTTCGGCGTTTCGCGGCTCATGCGTTCTGCCTGATTTGCCGCATGAGAAAGATTATTTTGCACATTAAATGCAGAAGAGGCAGAAATTGCGCGAAAAAACCGCGCAACTTTATCATTATCCTTCGCAAACTCAGTTCAGCCGGACCCATGCATGTCGGATCAGCCCATTTCTGCTCTTCGCGTCGAAGATCTTCATAAAAGCTTCGGCTCGCAACAGGTTCTCAAGGGTATTTGGGCTGAGGCCCATAAGTCTGACGTCATCTCCATTATCGGCTCGTCCGGTTCTGGCAAGAGCACCTTCCTCAGATGCATCAATTTTCTGGAAACGCCGGATCGTGGCCGCATCGCCGTGAACGGCGAGGAAGTCGCTCTGAAGAGCGGCCGCGGCGGACTGCTGCAGCCGCAGAGCTGGAGGCAGATCGAGCGGCTGCGAACCGGGCTCGGCATGGTCTTTCAGAGCTTCAATCTCTGGGCTCATCGGACCGTGCTGGAAAACGTCATCGAGGCGCCGGTGCATGTCCTGGGCGTTTCCAGGCGCGAAGCGATCCAAAAGGCGGAAGCCCTGCTGCACAAGGTCGGGCTCTTCGACAAGCGCGACGCCTATCCCGCCTTTCTCTCCGGCGGTCAGCAGCAGCGCGCGGCGATCGCAAGGGCGCTCTGCGTCGATCCCGCCGTCATGCTGTTCGATGAGCCGACATCGGCGCTCGATCCGGAGCTGGTCGGCGAGGTGCTGAAAGTCATTCGCGATCTGGCGGAAGAAGGCCGGACCATGCTGATCGTCACGCATGAAATGCGCTTCGCTCGCGACGTCTCGAGCCGCGTCCTCTTCCTGCACCAAGGGCGGATCGAGGAAGAAGGCCCGCCGGAGCAGGTCTTCGGGGCCCCCGTCAGCGCCCGCTGCCGGGAGTTCACCCGCCTTAGCGCCCACTGATCACTGCATCGAGCCATCACCGACAACACGAACCAGGAGAATCCTGCGAATGAAACTGCTCCCCACGCTTTTCGCCGGCGTCGCAATTGCGCTTTCCGCAGTCGCGGCACAGGCCGAAGTCCGCTTTGGCGTCATGAACGAATCCTACCCGCCCTTCTTTGCCAAGGATGCCTCGGGCCAGTGGCAGGGATGGGAAATCGACCTGATGAATGCCGTCTGCGAAGAGATGAAGGAGAAGTGCTCGATCGTCGAGATCTCCTGGGACGGCCTCATTCCGGCTCTTGAGAGCAAGAAGTTCGACGTGATCTGGTCGTCGATGTCGAACACCGCGGAACGTTCGAAGGTGATCGACTTCACCGACAAATATTACAACACCCCGAGCACGCTGATCGGCCCCAAGGACCAGAAGCCGGGTGCCACGGCAGAGGATGTGAAGGGCAAGACCATCGGTATTCAAGTGTCGACGATCCAGTCGGAATATTACAAGAAGTATTTTGCTGCCGCTGCCGAGGAAAAGACCTACCAGACGCTCGACGAAGCTTTCCAGGATCTCGCTTCCGGCCGCATCGACTATGTCTTCGGTGATTCCCTCGCGCTCGACGCTTTCCTGAAAAGCGATGCGGGCAAGGATTGCTGCGCCAATATGGGCGATGTCGCCGACGACAAGGAGATCCTGGGCGCTGGTGTTTCAGGCGGCCTGCGCAAGGAAGATACAGAGCTGAAAGCCAAGTTGAACAAGGCGATCGCTGCTGTTCGCGCCAACGGCCAATACGACGCAATCACCAAGAAATACTTCGATTTCGATATCTACGGCGCGAAGTAAGCTCTCCTAGAAATGGCGACCGGGCAACAAGGCATTCTGGACCTGCTCTCCCCCTGTCCTCCGGGATGGGGCGGCGTTCTTCTGGCAGGTGCGGTCTCTACGGTCGCCATCTCCGCCTGCGCCTTCGCTGTCGGCCTGCTGCTTGGCACGGGCGGTGCGCTTGGAAAGCTTTCAGGCAATCCTGTGCTCCGCCTCGTGCTCGATCTCTATACGACGGTCATTCGCGCCGTTCCCGAGCTGATCCTGATCGTCGGACTTTATTATGCCGGCACCGATGGCCTCAACCGGCTGCTGGCGGCATTCAATCTGCCGCCGGTCGAGGTGAACGGTTTCGTCGCCGCCGTCGCAGTTCTCGGCTTCGTGCAGGGCGCCTATATGACCGAGGTGCTGCGTGGCGCGATCCTTGCCATTCCCGTCGGCCAAATCGAGGCCGCCAAGGCTTTCGGCATGGGGCCGGTGCTGCGCTTCCGTCGCGTCCTCTTGCCGGCGCTGTTGCCGAATGCGCTGCCCGGCCTTGCCAATCTGTGGATGTCGGTCACCAAGGACAGCGCGCTGGTCGCGGTCGTCGGCTATCAGGAACTGGCGCTCGCCACCCGCCTCGCCGGGGCGAGCACCAAACACTATTTCGTCTTTTTTCTTGCCTCGGCTCTTCTCTATCTCGCCATCACACTCGCTTCCAACGCCGTCTTCAAACTGATCGAAGGGCGGGTGCGGCGGGGACAGCCGCGTCTGGCCTGAAGAAAGCGCGCCATGAGTTTCACCTGGATCTCCTCCTATTGGCCGCTTCTTCTGACCGGCGCCTGGCAGACGGTAGCTCTGCTGGTCATTTCCGTGGTCTTCGGCTTCGTCATCGCCATCGGTCTCGCTTTCGCGCAGGTCAGCGGCGGCAGGCTGACGCGACTCGCCGCCCGCGGCTACTGCACCTTCTTCCGCGGTACGCCGCTGCTGATACAGCTTTGGCTTCTCTATTACGGGGTCGGCTCGCTGCTGCCCATGATCCCCGGCATCCGCCAGAGCCTGTTCTGGCCGATCCTGCGCGAGGGGTTTTTCTTCGCTTCCGTCAGCTTCACGCTGAATTATGCGGCCTATGAGGCTGAAGTGCTGCGCGGCGCGCTGCTTGCCGTTCCCAAGGGCGAGCTCGAGGCCGGCCGCGCCTTTGGCCTGTCGCCCTGGAAGCTCACCCGCCGCATCTGGCTGCCGCGCGCCATTCGCATTGCCCTCCCGACCATTGCCGGAGAGATTGTCATGCAGTTGAAGGCGACGCCGCTCGCTTTTACGGTGACGGTGATGGACCTCTATGCCGTCGCCAACAAGGTTCGTCAGGACACGCTGCTCGTCTACGAACCGCTCATCGTCGTCACTCTCTTCTATCTCGCCCTGACTGCCGTGATCGCCCGCGTCTTTCGAAGTCTCGAAGCGCAGGTGCCGGTTCGCCGCTAGGCGGAAGCTCGCCCTATGTTTTGAAAAGCCCGGCGCCGGTAATGGCGCGACAGCCTGAATGGAGACTACCTCATGAGCACAACGCGAATTCTCGACGGCGGCATGAGCCGCGAGCTTCTGCGGCTGGGCGCCGAACTGAAGCAGCCGGAATGGTCGGCGCTGGCGCTGATGAATTCGCCTGAGGTCGTGCGGAAGGTGCACCAGGAATTCATCGCCGCCGGCTCTGAAATCATCACGACGAACAGCTATGCGCTCGTGCCCTTCCATATCGGCGAAAACCGCTTCCAAGAGGAGGGGCCGGCGCTGATGCGACTTGCAGGTCGTCTGGCGCGCGAGGCTGCCGATGCCGTGACCGGCCGGAAGGTGCTCGTCGCCGGATCGCTGCCGCCGATCTTCGGCTCCTACGAGCCTGAGAATTTTGAGCCTTCCCGGGTGCAGGACTATCTCGAGGTGCTGGTCGAAAACCTCGCTCCCTTCGTCGACCTATGGCTCGGTGAGACTTTAAGCCTGATTGCCGAGGGCGAGGCCGTTCGCAAAGCGGTGGCGGCATCGGGCAAGCCGTTCTGGATTTCCTTCACGTTGGCGGATGACGAGGCGGCGATCAGGGGCGGCGCCCCGAAACTCCGTTCCGGCGAAAGCGTCGAGGATGCCGCGTCCTGGGCGGTGTCATCGGGTGCGGCGGCTTTCCTGTTCAATTGCAGCAAGCCTGAGGTCATGCAGGGCGCGGTCGAGACGACGGCACGGGTGTTCCGGGAGAGGAATGCTCAGATCGAAATCGGGGTCTATGCCAATGCCTTCGAAGGAGAAACCGGCGAAGCAGCCGCCAACGAGGGCCTGCACGATACACGTGACGACCTGAATGACGACGCCTATTCGCGCTTTGCCTGCTCCTGGGCCGAAGCGGGTGCCACGATCATCGGCGGCTGCTGCGGCATCGGCGCTGCTCATATTCATCGCCTCAACGGGATGCTTTCGCGCTGAGGTGATATCTTGGCCGCGAGTAACCGTCGCCGTGCCGCTGCTCAAACCTTCATCGTTTGGAGATATGTGACCATGGCGCAAGTCGCTCATTCCGCCTTCGGCGACGGGCGTCTGTCATTTCTTTTGCGAAGCTTGCCGTTCTCCTATTCACTGCTTATATAGTCATAATAGTCATTCTGGTCAGGAGGTGGGCCATGCAGTCATCACGGCAAGGCGACGAAAGCTGGACCGTGGCCAGCGCGAAAGCGAAGCTTTCTGAGGTGATCGAACGCGCGCAAGCCGCGCCGCAGACAATTACACGCAACGGCAAGCCGAGCGTCGTCGTTGTCTCTGCGGAGGAATGGCAACGCAAGACCGCCCGCAAGGGGACGCTGGCCGAATTTCTGATGGAGTCACCGCTGCGTGGCGCCGATCTGGATCTCGAGCGTGAACGCGACGAACCACGCGATAGCGAACTGTGAGACTTCTGCTGGACACCAATGTCCTGTCCGAGGTCACGAAACCGAACCCAGATGCGGGTGTTCTGGGGTGGCTGGATGGGCTTGACGAGGATCGCTCCTTCATCAGCGTCGTGTCGGTCGCAGAAATCCGCCGCGGTGTCGCCCTCATGGGCAAGGGACGAAAACGTGACGTGCTGGCCGATTGGCTTGCTCGCGATCTGCCGCAGCGTTTCGAGCGGCGCATCATCCCGGTGGACGAAGCGGTGGCCCTGGCTTGGGGAGATCTGATGGGCCACGCAAAGCGGAGCGGCCGTGGCTTGTCATCGATGGATGGGCTGATCGCTGCGACCGCGGTTGCTCACGATCTTACCCTTGCGACGCGCAACACCAGGGATTTCCAAGGTTTGGGAATCGAGCTCGTTGATCCATGGGTCGGGTGAAATGCTGCTGATCCGTGGGCTGATGCAAAGGTTGCGATAGAGCCGGCGGCACGGGCCGCCCGCAAAGCATCCGTCAATGCAATCCAAACAGGTTCAGCAGCTCTTCACGATGACGCACGAATTCCGGCGCGCTGCGGTCGCGCGGACGCGGCAGATCGATGTCGATCAGACGTGGCTCGCCTCCCCTTTCCCGCGGCAGGATCAGGATTCGATCGGCGAGATAGATCGCCTCCTCGAGATCATGTGTGACAAGAATGGTGGTCACGTCCTCGTCACGCCAGATGCGTGCGAGCTCCTGCTGCATGCCGATCTTTGTCATCGCATCGAGCGCGCCGAGCGGTTCATCGAGCAGCAATATCTCCGGCTGGACGGCAAGTGCCCGGGCGATGCCGACGCGCTGCGCCATGCCTCCCGACAGTTGCCGGGGATAGGCGGTCTCGAACTGCTGCAGGCCGACGAGCTTGACATAGCGGCGCGCCCGCTCCCTCGCCTTTTCACGCGTCAGACCTCTCGTTTCCAGGCCGAAAGCCACGTTATCAAGTACGGTGAGCCAGGGAAGAAGGCGCGGCTCTTGGAAGATGACGGCGCGCTCGGCGCCGACGCCTCGTATCGCCTTGCCGTCCACCAGCACCTCTCCGCCGTCGGATTCCTCCAGACCTGCCAGAACCCTGAGCAGCGTTGTCTTGCCCGATCCGCTGGCGCCGACGATGGCGAGGCTTTCGCCGGAGCGGATATGGAGATTGATATCCTTCAGAACCTGCAGCGGTTTGCCGTTCAGCTTGTAGGATTTGGAGAGGCGACGGATCGTCACCTCCCCGCGGCGAATGTCCTCAGCGACGCTCATCACGCATCCTCAATTGCTCGCCGGTTTTGCATCGGCCGTATACAGGATGTCCTTGGCCGCCAGTTGGCCCTGCTTCAGCTTGCCTTCGCGAACCAGCACGTCGATCCAGAACTGGATGTCGCGCTCGACCGGGAGACCGCCGGCGCGCACGCCGTAGCCGCGGAAATACTGCGCAATATCAGGATTCTCGCCGCGTTCGGCCAGCGCCTTGGCCAGGATCTTCTTGGTTTCCTCGGGATGCTCGCGGGCATAGTCGAGGGCGCGGGCCGACTGTTCGACGAAGATTTTCGAGGCTTCCGGATGTTGCTTGATGAAATCGCGGCGCAGGACGACGAAGCCGCCGGCAATGTCTCCCAGCACGTCGGTATCATCGAAAACCGGGCGCAGGCCGCCGTTCTTCAGCGCTGCACCCTCGAAGGTTGTTTGCCAATAACCGAAGGCGGCGATATCGACCTGCTTGGAGCGCAGTACCTGCTCGAGCTGCGGCCCGGGAACGACGACCTGGTTGGCGGAGTCGCTCGGCAGACCGACCGAATGCAATGCCTCGCGGATCGTGTAGTCGAGATGCGCGCCGAGCGTGTTGACCGCGATGCTCTTGCCGACGATGTCCTTGATCGTTTTGATCGGGCTGTCTTCCAGCACGTAGAAGGTCGACTGCACCTCGTCATTGATGCCGTTCGACGGATAGGCGGCGACGAAATCATTGCCGCCGATGATCGAATTGAGGACGGCGGAGGTGGCGGCGCTGCCGATCTCGACGTCGCCGGATGCGAGAGCGATGAGAGACGCAGGGCCGCCCTGGGCATAGCCGACATTCTCAAACGTGATGCCGGTGTCTTTGAAATAGCCGAGCGCTTCGGCAAGTTCATGGGCGGCAAGACCGCCCTGGCTGGCGAGGTAGCGCAGCTTCACCGTGTCGGCGGCTGCGGCCGGCGTGGCAAGACCGAGAGCGATCACAGCCGGCAGGAGAAGATTGCGGGGATGGAATGTCATGGAATGTCCTTTCGGAAGAGGAAAATCGGGGGGAAGCGGGTTACGTGCTCGGCTGAGACCAGCGGCAGAGACGGCGCTGCAGGAGAACGAGCAGGGCATTCGCGGCAAGCCCCAGAAAGGCGAGCAGCAGGATCGCCGCAAACATCAGCGGGATCTGGAAATTGTACTGGGCGTTCATCACCTGAAAGCCGATGCCCTTATTGGCGCCGATCATCTCGGCAGCGATCAGCAGCAGAAGCGCCGTCGTCGCCGAAAGTCGCAAGCCGACGAAAATCGCCGGGACGGAGGCTGGCAGAATGACGCGGCGAAAGACGGTCAGCGGTCCGGCGCCATAGGTGCGAGCCATTTCTATGAGCTTCTTGTCCACTTCCTTGACGCCGCCGATCGTGGAGAGCAGCACCGGAAACAGTGTCGCCCAGAAGATCACGAATATCTTGGAGGTTTCACCGAGCCCGAGCAGCAGGATGAAAACCGGATAGAGCGCCAGCGCCGAGGTCTGCCGGAAGAGCTGCAGGATTGGGTCAAGCGCCTGTTCGACCAAGCGAAACTGGCCCATGAACAGACCGAGCGGAATACCGACAAGTACGGCGAAGGCGAAGGCGGTTCCGGATCGCTGCAGGCTGATGGCGATATCATCGAGCAAGGCGCCATTGGCAAGATTGGTCCACAGCGCCGACAGGATTACGTTCAAGGGCGGGAAGACAGCGGGATTGATCCAGCCCCTGGTGCTCGACACCTGCCAGAGCACGAGGAAGCTGATGAGCAGACCGTAGCGCGGCAGAAATGCCGCGAGCACTCCGCGTATATGGGAGGCCAGAGCGGAACTATTGCTTTTGCTGCTTTTCAGGCGGCCGAAGCTTCTCGGAAGAGCCTGGTTGATTTCGTAGGCCATGGGTTTCTCCTCACTCCGCTGCCTCAAGGACGGTGCGTCCGGCAGCCCAGCGGTTTGTCGGGAAAGGTAAGCCGAGATTTTCCCGGAGCGTCTTGCCTTCATAGGCAGTGCGGAACAGGCCGCGGCGCTGGAGTTCCGGGATGACGAGATCGACAAAGTCGTCGAGCGCCGTCGGCAGCCAGGGCGGCAAAATGTTGAAGCCGTCGGCCGCTTCGTTCTCGAACCATGTCTGCAGCGTATCGGCGATCTGCTCTGCCGTGCCGACGATGGTGTAGTGGCCGCGGGCCGATGCGATCCACTGATAGAGCTGGCGGATGGTGAAGTTGTTTTCGTCTGCGATCTGGCGGATGAGGGCCTGGCGGCTCTTCATGCCTTCCGTCGGCGGTGCAGGCGGCAGCGGCCCGTCGAGATCATAGCCATGCAGGTCGAGCGTACCGCCGGTCAGGCCGTTGAGGAGGCCGATTCCATCTTCTTCGAGGATGAGCGAGGTCAGGCGATCATACTTCTCGCGTGCCTCCGCCTCGGTCCTGCCGACGAAGGCGGATACGCCGGGCATGACCAGGATATGATCGGGATTGCGGCCGAGTCCGCGGGCGCGCGCCTTGATATCCCGATAGAACTCCTGGGCGGTTTCGATATGCTGATGGGCGGTGAAGATGACTTCAGCCGTCGCGGCGGCGAGTCCCCGGCCGTCTTCCGATTGGCCGGCCTGCACGATAACGGGATGCCCCTGCGGCGAGCGCGAAACGTTGAGCGGGCCGCGTACGCTGAAATGCTCGCCACGGTGGTCGGTGTCGTGCAGTTTCGCCGGATCGAAGAAGACGCCGGTCTCCTTGTCGCGGATGAACGCGTCATCCTCGAAGCTCTCCCAAAGTTTGCGGACGACGTCGACGTGCTCGGCGGCGCGGCGATATCGTTCGGCATGCGGAAGCTGGGTTTCGCGGTTGAAATTTTGCGCCGTCAGGTCGCCTGTCGTGGTGACGACATTCCAACCGGCGCGCCCGTTCGAGATCAGATCGAGCGAAGCGAACTTGCGGGCTGTCGTATAAGGTTCCTCATAGGTGGTCGAGGACGTCGCGATGAAGCCGAGATGGGTGGTGAGAGGCGCAAGGGCGGAGAACAAGGTGACGGGCTCGAAGCCGGCCACGCGGGCGTTGCCGCCTTCACGCGCTCCACCGAAGCCAACGGCCAATCCATCGGCCAGGAAGTAGGCATCGAAGAGGCCGCGTTCCGCCGTGAGCGCCAGCTGCTTGTGAAACTCGAAACTGGTCGCGCCGTCGACCGGCTGGTCGGGATGCCGCCACGATGCAACATGCTGTCCACCGCCGGGAAGAAATGCCCCAAGCCTGATTTTCCGCGTCATTTGCGTCCTCTCCGTTCACCGGCGACAGCCCGTCTTGCCAAAGAGCAAGGCAGAAATATCTGGCGCTGAGGACATCAGAATACTTACCCTATAAATTTAATAGAGAAACTTCATTCCGTAGTTTCGTGAGAAGGGTGAATAGATTTGCGGGATTGGACTGAATTTCGAAATCAATGTCGAAGTGCACAACAACACAAGGCTCGCCCTGCGGCGGCTCTTCGACGTGCACGCGGCAGAGAACCTGCGCCAGAGTGCTATGATTTAAGGAAGCACACAGCGCGGTGCGGCTTCCCGCAGGAAGTCACGCCGGCGATTAAAGCGTGTTCGCGTCCGGGTTTCAGCCTCGTTTCGGCCGGGCCGGGGCATGCTCCAAGCCGGCGGCGGCCTTCTTCAGGCAATCGAGGTAGCGGTCGCGGTTCGCGATGCCGTCGTCGCGCGGCGTGACGAGGCAGAGCGTTGCGGCTGCGTGACCCTCCTCGCCCCGCACCGGCACGGCAAAACAATGGGTAAAGCTGTCGACGATGCTGTTGAACGTGAAGAGACCTTCTCGCTCGGCCTGGCGGACCTCAATGATGAAGCTTTGCGGATCGAGCCATTCGCCGTTCGGCAAACGAAAATCCTGCGATGGAATGAAGTTCAGGATTTCCTGATCCGACAGATGCGCGACGAGCAGACGTCCGGAGGCCGTCCACGGGATCGGCACCGACTGGCCGATATCCGTCGAAATGCGGAATGGCCGTGCACCTTCGCGCATGCGCACGACCGTATATTTGTTCCCGTCAAGCATGCAGAACTGCGCCGTTTCCCGTGTCTCGTCAGCGAGCTGTTCCAGCGCGGCCTCGCATTCGCGGGTGAAATCGAAATGGTTTTCATAGGCAGCGCCGAGGAAATAGAGCTTGCGGCCGAGATAGACGCGCCCCTCGCCGCCTGTGAATTCGAGAATGCCATTGCTCAGCAGCAGGTTGACGAGCTCGTAAACCGATGAGCGCGGCGCGCCGATCTGCGCTGCGATTTCATTCGGCTTCAAGGCCTGCCGCTTCTGGCGCAGGAAATCGAGGATTTCGAAGGCGCGGTCGAGCCCTCGGGCACGCTTGCCGATTGCTTCGTCCTGAATTGCATCCATTGCTATCGATCCCAATTTCTGTTCGGCCAAGCTTTTCAAACCCTCTGCCGCATCTGTCAACCGATCCTGCTGTTCCCAGCCTGCGAAAATTTTTTTCATCCCCCTTGCGAGGCATAAAAATCGGCATAAGATCGGCGCGTCCGGTATTTAGATCATATGTACATTATATTGGACAGAGAACAGATGGCAAGCGCTAACGCTGCCACACAAAAGGGGATCGACATGAAAAATTCTGAGAACAGCATTTCCGCATCGCGTCGCCGCCACCTTCTCGCCGGCGCTGCCGCTGCTGCCACCCTGCTCGTCTTTTCAACCGGCACGGCCTCGGCCGCCGCCAATTGCATCAAAGGTGACAGGAAGGCGCCATACACGATCGGTTGGGCCAACATCTATTCGGTGCCGACCTGGATGAAACAGACCGAAGGCACGATCACGGCTGAAGTGGATGAGTTGAAGAAGGCAGGCCTGGTCAAAGACCTGAAGATTACGGATGCGCAGGGCAACGCCCAGACGCAGATCCAGCATATTCAGTCGATGATCGATGCCAATGTCGACGCCATCGTGGTGATCGCTGGTTCCTCCACCGCCCTCGACCGCGTCATCTCCGACGCCTGCGACAAGGGTATTGCCGTGGTGAATTTCGACAGCCTCGTCAGTACTGACAAGGTCACCGCAAAGATCAACACCGATTCCAACGAATGGGGTGCAACGGCTGCCAAGTGGATGGTCAGCCAGCTCGGCGGCAAGGGCAAGATCATCGTCATGAACGGCCCTGCCGGCATTTCGGTGAGCGATGACCGTCGCAAGGGTGCCCAACCGGTGCTCGATGCCAACCCCGGCATCAAGGTGATCACCGAGACCAACACGGAATATAACGTCGCGCCGGCACAGGAAGCGATGACCAGCCTGCTTTTCGCCAATCCCGAAATCGACGGCGTCCTGTCGCTTGGCGGCGCACTATCGGCCGGCTCCGTCCTCGCCTTCGAGCGTCAGGGCCGCGACCAGGTGCCGACGACAGGCGAAAATGCCCGCCAGTTCCTCGAGCTCTGGAAAGAGAAGGGATTGAAGGGCTGGGCGACGATGCAGCCCAACTGGCTCGGGGCGCTCTCCGTCTATACGGCGGTCCAGGCGCTGCAGGGCAAGGATGTCCCTGCCTTCGTCAAGGTGCCGTTGCCTGTCATCGATGACAGCTCGATCGGCAGCTATCTCGCGCGCGCCGACAAGTTCCCGGCTGACGGTTATATCTACTCGGACTATGACAAGGCACTCTTCGACAAGCTGCTTTCCAAGTAACCGTTTAGGATAGCCGTCATGACGGCGGCAGCGCGCGCGGCCGGCATCGCAGTGGTGCAGCAGGAGCTGAGCCTGACCGCCAGCCTGTCGATTGCCGAAAATATCGGGCTTGGCGCGTTCCCGCGCAGGTTCGGCCTCATCGATTACGGGGCGCTTCATCGCGGCGTGCAAGAAGTTTGCGATATGGTGGGGCTTACCGAACCGCTCGACATGCCGGTTGCCGAGCTGGCGCTCGGCCGCCGCCAGATGGTGGAGATCGCCAAGGCGCTGTTTCGCAAGCCGCGCGTGCTCATTCTGGACGAGCCTACCTCGTCGCTCTCGGCCCATGAAGCCGGCGTCCTCGCCCGATTGATCGAGACGCTCAAGGGGCGCGGCATGGCGCTCCTCTATATTTCCCACCGCCTCAACGAGGTGCAGGCGCTCTGCTCGCATGTTACGGTGCTGAAAGATGGTGGCGTCACTGCAGATCAGTCGCTTTCCGGCATCGATGGCGAAGGGCTGGTGCGTCTCATGGTCGGCCGCGAGCCCGGCGACCTGTTCCCGCCGCGCGGGGCCGCCACGCCCGGTGTCATGCGCATCAGCGTCGAAGGCTTTTCCGCTGGCATGGTGCAAGACATCGCTTTCTCCGCCCGCGCCGGCGAGATCGTCGGCATCGGCGGGCTTGTGGGTCAAGGGCAGGAAGATCTGCTGCTTGGCCTCTACGGCGCCATTCCGGCCGCAGCCGCCCGGGCGGAAGTCTCCGGCAAATCGAGCCTGCCCGCCGATGTCGGCGAGGCGAATGCCGCGGGCATCGTCTATGTCCCGGCCGACCGCAAGCATGAGGGGCTGGTGCTGCCGCATTCCATCGCATCCAATCTCATCCTGCCTTCGCTCGGACGGCTTGCCGCCAAGGGCCTTCGCGACCGGCAGGCGGAAACCGGCCTCGTCGCCGATCTCGCGCGCCGGCTGATGATCAAGGGTGATACGGCCCGCCCGGTGCAGGCGCTTTCCGGCGGAAACCAGCAGAAGGTGTCGCTTGCCAAATGGCTGCCGCTCGATCCGTCCGTTCTGCTGCTCAACGATCCCACTCGCGGCGTCGACATCGAGACCAAGCGGGAGATCTATCTCATGCTCCGCGCCTTCGCCGCCGAAGGGCGGCTCGTCATACTCGCCAGTTCCGATACGCCCGAACTCGTGCATCTCTGCGATCGTGTCGTTGTTCTCCGCGAAGGACGCGTCGCGGCGATGCTGTCGCAGGATGAGATCAGCGAAGGAGCGATCGTCGGTGCGGCTATGGGCGTCACGACCACGGCACAGGGAGAGGCGGCATGAACACCAATTCCCAATCCCGGCTCTATCCCTCCATCCAGATGCGCCGCAATCGCGGCCTCGCCGGCCTCTACCTTGTCGTCACGGCCTTTCTCATCCTCTATGCGATGCTCTTTCCCGGCATCCTTTCGATCGGCGGCTTCTCGAAGTTCACCCAGAACTGGTTCCCGCTCGCACTCGTCACCATGGCGCAGGCGCTGCTCATGCTGAACGGCGGCATCACATTGGCGATTGGGCCGCTCGTCAGCCTCGGCGCGGTCATCGCCGCGACGACGATGGAAGGGGCGCTTGGTGTTCCGGGCGGCATACTCGCGGTCGCCGCCGCCGGCTTCGCGATCGGCGCCGCTACCGGCGCCATCGTCACCTATTTGAGGCTTCCTGCGATCATCGTCACGCTCGCCGGCTCCTTCATCATCAGCGGCGTCGCCCTCATCCTGCTGCCGCGGCCAGGTGGCGCCATTCCCGACTGGTTGTCTACGGTGCTGGCCGGCCATACACCCATCGCCTTTCTAATGCTTTTGGTGATCCTGGCGCTTTGGAAACTTTTTCTGGCCACGCCGCTCGGCCTCGGCATCTATGCAGCCGGCGACAATCCTATCGGTGCATTCCGTTCCGGCGTCCCGGTCGAACGAGTGAAGGTCACGGCTTTCGCTCTCTCCGGTCTGCTGGCAGCACTGACCGGCCTCTTCGTCGCGGCGCAGACCGGCTCCGGCGATCCCGTGATCGGCACACCCTTCACGCTGAACTCGATCGCCGCCGCCGTGCTCGGCGGCGTCGGCTTCCTCGGCGGCAAGGGCACGATGCGCGGCGCGATTTGCGGCAGCCTGCTGCTCTCGGTCATGATCAACGTCATGTTCTTCCTCGGCTTCCCGCCCGTCGCGCAATATGTCGCTCAAGGCCTGATCATCGTCGGCGCGGTCGCCGTTCCGGAACTTCTCGGCGCGTGGAGGGCAAGACGTTGAACATCATCCGATCGACGTTCCGCAACCCGCCGCTGCTGACATTTCTTCTGGTGGCGCTCGTCTGGATCGTCGCAAGCTTTACGCTGCGCGGCTTCGGCGCCTACGGCCATTTGCGCTACCTTCTCGAGCTCGCCGCGGTGATCGGCATCGTCGCCGCGGGGCAGACGCTCGTCATCCTGATGGGCGGCATCGATCTTTCCGTCGGCGCTGTTATTACAGTCACGGCCATCCTGCTGCCGCTGATTTCGCCGGCATGGGATCCGACCGGCCTTGCCGGCATCGCGGCGGCGCTTGCCATTGCCACCGGCATTGGCTTGATGAACGGCGCAGGTGCCACCTATCTCCGCGTCCCGCCGATCATCATGACACTTGCCATGGCGACCTTCCTGCAGGGCCTGCTCGTCATCGTCGCCGGCGGCAGCGCCGTCACCGTCAGCAATCCCGCAGTCATCATGCTCGGGCAGTCGCGGCCGCTCGGCATCCCCTCGGGCATCCTTCTGTGGCTCGCCGTGGCGGTCGTCGTCCTCCTGCTCGTCCACCGCATGCCGATCGGCGCCCGTTTCCTCGCGCTTGGAGCCAACCCGCTGGCGGCCCGGCTTTCCGGCGTCAGCGTCACGCGCAACACACTGATCGCCCATACTCTGTCGGGCCTTTTCGCAGGGGTTGCCGGCATTCTGGTGCTCGGCATGAACCGGCAGGGTTATGTCGGCATTGGCGATCCCTATCTGTTGACCTCGATCGCCGCCGTCGTGCTCGGCGGCACTTCAATCCTCGGCGGGCGCGGCACCTATGCCGGGACCATTCCGGGAGCGATCCTGCTGGTGACGGCGACGGCGCTGATCACCGTCGTCAACGCCTCGCCCGGCTGGCGGTCGATCATGTTCGGCACGCTGATCCTCGCCCTTCTGCTCGTTTCCGGCCGGGAGGCGCGCCGATGACGGGAGGTTACGACGGGCCGGTGATCGACCCGCACCACCATCTCTGGGATCTCGGCCTGCAGCGTCATCCCTGGCTTCAGAAGGCGCGGGTATCAGATGAAGGGATGGTGTTCGGGAGCTTGGCATCGATCCTGCGCGACTATGGCATCGACGATTATCGCGCCGACGCCGCGCGCCAGAACGTGGTTGCGACCGTTCATGTCGAGGCCGGCTGGTCCGTTGCCTACCCGCTGGAGGAGAGCCGTTGGCTGGATGGCCTCGACCGCGGCTCCGGCGTGGCGCACCGTTATGTCGCCGGCATTGCCCTCGACCGGCCGGACGCCCTGCGCCTGATCGAGGCGGAGGCTGAAAATCCCAATGTCGTCGGCATCCGCGATATTCTCAGCTGGCATGCCGATGCAGCGAAGAGTTTTGCGTCGAGTCCGGATCGCATGAGCGATCCTGTCTGGCGGGCGGGGCTTGCGCATGCCACGCGGCTGGGGCTGGTCTTCGACCTGATGCTTTATCCCTGGCAGATGGATGAAGCGCTTGAGCTCGTACAGGCCTTTCCGGAGACGCTTTTCGTCCTCAACCACGGCGGAAGCCCCGTCGACCGGACGCAGGATGGCATGACGCTCTGGCGCCGTGGCCTGCGGGCACTCGGTAAAGAACCCAACATGCGCCTGAAGATTTCCGATCTCGTCGCCTACGACAATAACTGGACGCTTGAGAGCCTGCGGCCGGTGATCGAGCATTGCCTCGATTGTTTCGGGCCTGAACGTTCGATGTTTGCGAGCGATTTTCCGGTCGCAGGTCTGCACGCCTCTTTCGACGAGGTCTATGGGGTTTTCCGTACGGTCGCCTCGCGGCTTTCTCCGGACGACCAGCGCGCCCTGTTCTTCGCCACCGCCAACGATACCTACCGTCTCGGGATCGCCGACCCGGCCGACGCCGGGAGGGGCTGCCATGTCTGACCTTCATGCTGTGTGGGAAAACGTGCTGATCGATGAGCGGGTGCGGGGCTTTGCGCCGGGTCATCCACCGCTTCCGCTCTCGGAAATCGGCAAACAGGGCTGGAAGCCTTATGACGGCAGGATGGCTCTGCCGCTGATCTCGCTCGACCGGCAGGCCTTCTCTGCCAATGTCGACCTGATGATCGCTTATGTAAAAAGCCACGATGCCGAAATCGCTCCGCATGCCAAGACGCCGATGTCGACGGCGCTCGCGGACGCGCTTGTGGCGGCTGGCGCCTGGGGCGCCACGGTCGCCGATATCCGCCAGGCCGCCGTGCTGCTCGAGGCGGGACAGCGCCGCCTGATCCTCGCCAACGAGATCGGCGGGGCGGCAGCCGCCCGACGGCTCGCGGCTTTGCTCGGCCGGTATGCCGATGCCGAACTCCACATCTTCGTGGATTCGGCGGCACTCGTCGAAGCGCTCCGGTCGGCGTGGCGAGAGCGTACGGACCTGCCGCCTCTGGGCCTGCTGGTGGAGCTCGGCGCGGGCCGGGCCGGCATCCGCAGCGCCGCTGCCGCTGAGGCAGTTCTCGATGCAATTCTTGCCGCCGAGACGTCGACCTTCCGGTTGAGCGGCATTGCCGCCTATGAAGGTGCTGCCGCGACCGCCGATGCGGCAGAGACAATTGTTCGCATCGAGGCTCTGATGGCAATGACGGCAGATTTTCTGTCGAAGGTGCGCGCCCGCACAGGCCCTGACCGACCGCTTCTTGTGACATCAGGCGGCTCGGTGTTTTTCGATCTCGTGATCGCCGGGCTTTCAGCCGCGGTTGCCGCCGATCCGGCCTGCCGGCTGATCCTGCGAAGCGGCGCCATCTTCTTCCACGATCACGGCGTCTACGAGCGCGGCCTTGCCGGCCTCGATGCGCGCGGCGGCTTCCGTATCGGCCGCGAGACGCTTTCGGCGGCGGCGGGTTTTCGTCCGGCGCTGCGAGTCTGGGCGGAGGTCCTGTCGCGGCCGGAGCCGCGGCTTGCGATCGCAGGCATGGGCCTGCGCGACGTGGCGATGGACCAGGGGCTGCCGCGGCCGCTGGCGCTCTATCGCGATCGATCATATCTCGGCGACCTCAAGGGCACCGAGGTTTTCCGCCTCAACGATCAGCACGCCTTCGTCGCTCTTCCCGAAGGGAGCGACGTCTGCGTCGGCGACGTCATCGAGTTCGGCATCTCGCATCCCTGCACCTGCCTTGACCGCCACGCCATTCTCTATGGTCTCGAGCCAGACCATTCGGTGACGGCCGCCTATCTCACAAGCTTCGGCTGAATTCTCCCTTCAAAAGCAAGAAAAGGAAAACCTGCCCATGATCCAACGTTATCAGAAAGGTTCGCGAATGAGCCAAGCCGTCAGCTATGGCGGTCTCGTCTATATTGCCGGCCAGGTCGCGGAAAATCGCAAGGCTGGGATCGAGGAGCAGACCCGCGATGTGCTCGCCAAGATCGACGCCCTTTTGAAGGAAGCCGGTACGGACCGATCGCGCCTCCTCGCCGTCGACGTCTTCCTGCCGGCGATTACCGATTTCGAGGCGATGAACGGCGTTTACGACCGCTGGATCGACATCGAAAACCCGCCGGCGCGCGCCTGCACCGAAGCACGCCTCGCCGATCCCGATTTGCGCGTCGAAATGACCGCGATCGCCGCGCTCTGAGGGCGAAGTAACCGCCCGGACTGGAGACATGATGCACAGCGGCATTGTCAATCCGATCGACTTCTCGCGCGAGGGCCGGCAGGCCGGCCAACTCGCCATTCCTTATTCGGTAGACCGTTCGCCCTATTATCAGATCCGCATCCCGGTCCTCCATCTCAGGAATGGCGAGGGCCCGTCTCTGCTGCTGATGGCGGGCAACCACGGTGACGAATACGAGGGTGAACTGCAACTCGGCCGGCTGATGCGGCTGTTGGACGTTACGGAAATAAGCGGCGCCGTCACCATTCTGCCGATGGCGAACCTGCCGGCGGTGATGGCGGCCAAGCGCTGTTCGCCCTTCGACGGCGGCAACCTCAACCGCGCCTTTCCTGGCGATCCTCTGGGATCACCGACAGCGCGGATGGCGCATTTCCTCGAAGGTGAACTCTTTCCGCGCCACGACGTCGTGCTCGACCTGCATTCGGGCGGCACGTCGATGGCGCACCTGCCATGCGCACTGATCGAGCGACAGGCCGATGCCGCCCGCTTCGAGCGGTCCGTGTCGCTGATGCGGGCGCTCGGCGCGTCCTATGCCTTCATCGCAGATAACGGGCCGGCGGCACCGACATCGATGGGTGCTGCCGCACGGGCGGGGACGATCGGGCTTTCCGGCGAATTTGGCGGCGGCGGAACCGTGACGCCCGCGACAATGGCCTTCACGGCGGCGGCGATCGACCGCCTGCTCGTGACGCTCGGCATCGTCGAACGCCCAGTCCTCACCCGCGCTCCGTTCCCGCAGCCGGGACCGTTGCAGCTGCTTTCGCTGTCCCGGCACAGCCAGGGCATCTACGCCAATCGCAGAGGCTGGTTCGAGCCTGCCGCCGCCCTCGGCGCCACCGTCTCGGCCGGCGATCTCGCCGGATGGTATCACGACCTGGAACGCCTTGAGCAGCCGGAGGAAGAGCTGCGTTTTGCCGAGAGCGGCATCGTCATTTCCCATCGGCTGCATTGCGACAGCCAGGCGGGCGACTGTCTGATCCAGGTTGCCGAGCCCATCGCGGCCTAGCTGATGGAGGCGACTGCCGCCCTGACCCAGTCGAGCCGTTTTGCCGGGATGAGGCCGTAATTGTAGAAATTCACGCCGTCGGCGCCAGCATCGACGGCGGCCTTGGCGCGGGCGGTCAGCACCGCGGCTTCGCCGACTTCGGGATAGAAGACACGCAGGCCGACCCCGAGGAATTTCTCCGATCCAAGTGCCGCCCGGCCGGTGCGGATGACATCACCGACGGCATTGGGCTCCATGTCGTAGCAACAGAGAATAGCCCCGTCGCAGAGCCTGCCGACCGCTGCAAGATCGACGCCGCCGAGCCAGCCATCCTTCAAGTCGATCAGCACGATACGGGTCGCCGGATCGGCCGCCGCCTTGATCTCGCCGATCAGACTGGTCACCGGTTCGCTGCGCCAGGCGAGATAGGCATAGAGATCGGGATGGCTGCGGAAGGCATCGATGCCAGCTGCCGGAAAATCCGGGAACTGCCGTTCCGGCACGGCCCGTTCGCAGAGTTCCGCAATAAGGCCCGCCACCAATCGCCGCGCGCCTTCGACCGGAACGCCGGACTTTACGGCACGCGTCGTGCAATGGTCGCAGAAGCAGAGCGACAGCAGGAAATCGTCTTCGGCATTCAGGCCGACGCCGTCTTTCTCGTGATGATATTCATGCGCGAAGCCCATGAAGTTCGGGCTTTCGAGTTCCACCATGTCGGGCTGGTAATTCACCGTGATGTCGCGGACAAGGGTGACGGCATAATCCCGCGCCGCCGGGCTGGAGGGGCAAAGATTGTAATAGTTGGGATTGCCGAAGGCGTTGCGCGTCACGTGGTCGGGATGCAGCATGCCGAGGCGGCTATTGTGGAGGCAGACCGTCCAGCAGGACACCTTTAGACCAGTCGCCTCCCGATCGCTGACGAGTGCTTCCAGCATATCGCCGCGCTCGGTCACATTGCTGGCCATCAGCGGCCGGATCACCTTGTCCTGCCACAGGCTTTCATCCGGCCAGAAGTAGACCGTCCCGTCCTCGGGAAAATAGGCCTTCTGCTGCGGGCTGCGCGGCTGCAGGAAACGGCCAGCATGATAGGAGGTCGCCAGGCTGATCGTGGTGAGGCCCGCCCGGCCGGTAAGCTCGGCGGCAAACGCGTCGAGTCCCTGGTCCTGGATGTCCCAGGGGTAAGTCCACATGGATAGATGCATGGCGCGCTCCCGTCAAATCTGTCCACTTTATAGAACATGTGTCCATAATAGTGTCCAGACCGATCTTAGAGCATGAGCCCTTGGAGCCCTCCGTCGTTCGTCAGATGTCCACGACGAGGCCCTTGGCTTTCAGCACCGGCGCCAGATTGCTGACCTCGATGACCGATTTGCCCGCCTTGTAGGCACCGGGCATAGCCGAAGATTCAGATCGCCCGGTGTTGTGATTTTCGTAGCACGGCGCGCCGACTGATGGGGTCAGACGAAGTTTTGATGGAGCGCAATCCGCGCCCTGTGGGGACATAGCACCGGACGCCGTGATGGCAGCCGGCGCTATTGAGACCAAAGCGCTTAAGGCCCGTAGGCCCTCAATCTGCGATCGATTGTAGTCTCGAGTTAGACAAGTTTGAATGTTTTTCGTGTCGCTTCAACTTTGCCCTTCATGTCATCCAGTTTTATGGCAATCCAGAACTCAGTTTTTTCGTCGAACGGGCCGGCATCTAGTTCCGGTTTAACAATGAGCGACAACACTTTGTCTGTGCTCGTCGCGGAGCCGTCGGTATCTATCTTGATTTTATAGGTTTCTTTCTCGTCGCTGCCAGTTGGGTTTGAAACGTCGTCACTCCCGTCTGGCTGAGTAGAGATATAGACATATATCTTGTTGCTGAGACCGGAGCCTATTATTTTAAAGGGCGTTCGAACAAGTAATGGCGCAACGACGGTTTCCGGCTCGAGGCGCTCGATTTTAACTTTAGGGTTTGCGGCGGGCATATGATCCTCCCTCATCCGTCTTAACTTGGATTACTCGTTATCGCCTGATCTTCGAGGAATGAACCCGCCTGATCTTGACATTACGCCACCGGAACGGGACAAGGCGCCGCCCGATCTGGACATCGCGCCGCTCGCCATCCCACGGGGGTCAGAGGAAACCTCGGCCGACAGAAGGATTTGCTCGAGGGTTCCTGTTTCAGCATCCAGTCTCATCGAGACGTCGCCCTTGTCATAAATCCAGACCCTCATGTCCTTGGCGAGTGCTCCGAATTGGGAGCCAAGGCCGGTTCGCGCGCTCGAACCAGGAGCCCGATACAATCTGTCATACTCGATATCGCCACCCACGTTCCTCGGCGGCGGATCGTCAGGGTCGGCTCCCGGGCCGTGGACAACGAAGATCGCTGGTCGACCAAGTTCAACGAACGCCCCCTCGAAGGAGAAGGCGAAGATTCGCGCCAGAACCGCGTCAGCTGCACCAAGCTGGTCTCTCAGAAAATTATTTCTTCCCGCTATTGGTACGCTTAGATTCTGATAAATGGGGCCTCCTCTAAGGATCAGATCGCTCAGCGGACGTCCGAACAGATGTATCGATGATATGCCTAGTAAAGTTTCATTGTCTGCCACTTCTCCCTCCATCTCTGTGATCATTGACTCCTAGCTAATGTCGACAGCAGAACTTTCTCGCGATAGCTCATCTTCGGAAGCTTCAGATGATCTCTCGGCAGCAATATTCGCGCAGAGTGAAAATGGCTGCGATGCTCGCTACCCTTGAGAGGCGCGCCGGCGTGTAGCTCGCCGATCGCCCGTTGCCCGAAATTTCCGGTGATGATCCCCGCGAATTGGCCGCCACTTTCCTTCCGATCAACTGCAAGCATCGTTTCCGCGACGTCGCCGTAGTCCAGAAAATCGGGTGCGAGAGCCCACAAGGTTTCGGCCAGATATGTGCCGGCGATGTCTCGTGCATCGAGCAGCGCTTCGACAAATCCATCCGGGTTCCGCCCAAAAGCGCGGTCGAAAGCGCGCTGTACGGGTGCCTCGGCAGTCGGATCGAACTCGGCAATATCGGAGAGATCTTCGACGGCCCGCGAGATAAGACCTCGCGCCACCAGGCTCTCGTGGAAGATATCGACGAGTATATCGAATACCGCACCGGTGAGCGGTTGCGAGAGCTCGTGTTCGTCCTTCCAGCCACGAGTGAACTCGGCCATCGTCCGTTTGTTGTTTGCCGAACGAATCTGGCGATGCGGCGAAAATTCCGAAAAACGCGCCAGGCGATTTGCCCGGTAAAGGTTGCCGCACGTCTCCTCAAGAACATTATCGATCACCGATGGAAAATGCATGGCAGCGATCAGCGACACGCAGTCGGAGAAGGCCTCCTGGAAACCGAGATATTCCGGATACTCGGTTCCCGGGCGCGGTACGCCGAGGACGCTGAATATGATCGCGTGTCCCACCTCGTGGGCGATGACGTCGAAGTCCAGGCTGAAGGGGAGGATGCGCCCGTCCTTCTCGAACTGGCTGCCGACTTCAAGAAAGCCGTAGCCGTACTGAGCATTGTCCCACTGCGGCAAGATGGAGATTTCCAATCGGTCGTAATGATCGCGAAAATGCCACGTAAGCGGCTGGCCGAGATAGCGCTCCCAGACATCGAGTGTGAACCGGACGCAGCCGAAGACATGTGCGGCTTCGAAACCGGGCATCGAAGGTCGGAGATGGTCGAAATTGCCGCCCCCGTCGGGATTGGCCGGCTCGAGGATTTTGCCGGTCCAGGGCGGAAGGGACATATACGGCGTTCCGAGCGGGCCGTGGTTTACGCCATAGGGAGAGATTTTGCCGACCGGCTCAACAACAAACATGCGATCGTCGGCCGGACCAGCGGTCAGGCTGCCCAACGGAGACGACACTTCGACAATCTCGGGACTGGACCGAGCATCTTCAAAGGGAGGCTGCACAAAAAGTCTGAACCGGGTGCCCATCCGCTCCCCCCTCAAAAGACTTTCATGATTGCCAGTTTAAGTTGACATTCGACGCTCGCGGCAGATTTAGCAAGTAATAAAATAGTATTAGGGGCGTTATTCAGACAGAGAAACCAGTTTCAAATAACGCGGGTGGCTGCGGATGGGATCGAGATCGGAATCATTCTTGAACCAGAGCCGCATTTCGATACCGACTTGCGGCATCCAGACTTCAAGCAAGTCTATCGCCCGATCGATCTCGCCAAGCAGTGCATAGGTGCAGGCGGCGTTGTACTGAATGTTTATGTCATCGGGATCCGTCGCCAGGGAGCGCGCCAACCATTCCAGTGCGGTGTCGCGAACACCGAGGAAGGCAAGGGCCGTCGCTCCGAGGCAGGCAACATTGGCATTCTCCGGATGGAGCCGCAGTTCCTCTTCCGCCCTTTTCAACGCGATCCTCGCATAGCTGCTGGCCTTGTCTATTTGCCCGAGTGAACGCAAGACGTTCACAAGCATGATCGGTGCACCATAGTCGGCAGGTTTGATTTCCATCGCCCGCTGAAAGTGCGTAGCCGCAAGTTCGAACTGACCGTCGGTCACGCAAAATTCGGCATAGTAGCGGTTCGCCTCGTGGCAATTGGCGTCGAGCGACAAAGCTTGTTCGAATGCGGAAACTGCCTCGGTGCGATTGCCGGCCACCGCCAAAGCAAATCCCTTGGCCGCATAGGCCTCCGCCAGATTGGGATCGATAACGAGCGCCGTCGCCGTGTTTGCAAGAATATCCTCCACCGGAATTTCAGCGCCGAACTGCGACCGCAGGCGCGCATCGCAGACCGCGATGCCGGCATAGGCGCGGGCATAACCCGGATCCAGTTCGATGGCTCTGGCGAAGCTCTGCCTGGCCATCAGATGGTTGGAGCGTGAGGCAATATGGTAGTATTCGCGCCCCCGGAGGAAATGCGTATAGGCCTCAACGCTCTCTGTCGGCGCCTGCTCGATTGCCCGCTTCTCCTCCGGCAGCAGCTTGACCTTGAGCTGCCCGACGATTGCCTTCACGATCTCGTCTTGCATTTCGAAAATGTCGGTCAGGTCGCGGTCGTAACGCGCGGCCCAGACATGGCCGTCGCTGGCTGCTTCAATCAATTCCGCATTGATCCGGACGTGGTTTGCTGCCTTGCGGACGCTGCCCTCCACGATATAGGCAACGCCGAGTTCGGCAGCGATACGTTGGAGGTTTTCGCTCCGGCCTTTCCACGTAAAGACAGTGTTGCGGCTTAGGACGAACAGGCCTGAAACATTCGACAGATCAGTGATGAGATCTTCGGTGATGCCGTCGCTGAAGAAATCCTGCTCGGGATCGTTGCTGATGTTGGCGAATGGCAGAACTGCAACCGACGGCTTGTTGAAGGGCGCCCGTGTGTGTCCGCCTGCCGTAAGCGGAATCTCTTCGCTAGAGGGGGCATTGCCCCAATCGGCAAAATAGACATGGACCGGTCGGGATATATTCTTGACGGTCATGGCACCCTGGTCTGCGAAACCGAGGCCGAGCTTGTTGGCGACTTCGTGGCGCACGGCCGCCGAACAGGCAATACCGCCAGGGGCTGCAAGAGCTTGCAGCCGGACCGCGACATTAATGCCGTCCCCATGAAAGTCATCTTCATCGAAGACGATGTCGCCGAGATTCAAGCCTATGCGGAACGCAAAGTGCCTGTCCGCTGGAATCCCTATGTTGCGCTCCAGCATGCCGCGCTGGATTTCGACAGCGCAGCGTGCCGCACTCAGCACGCTGCCGAATTCGACCAGAAAACCATCGCCCATGACCTTGATTATATGTCCGCCATGGGTTGCGACAGCAGGATCGAAGAGTTCCCGGCGATGCTGACGAAGGGCGTTGAGCGTCTCCTCTTCATTGGCTTCCAGAAGACGGCTATAGCCCACCACATCGGCAGCCAGAATAGCCGCCAGCCGACGTTCAACAAGCTCTGCGCACATGCCCGTCTCCTCAACGTGCTGGTGGCAATACTATTCAGTTCAAGAAGCTAGCCAGTAATGTTGCCGGACGATTGTATTACTGACAACTAAAATCTCCCGCTCGGTTGTATG
Source organism: Rhizobium sp. BK049 (assembly GCF_014193135.1). Lineage (NCBI taxonomy): Bacteria > Pseudomonadati > Pseudomonadota > Alphaproteobacteria > Hyphomicrobiales > Rhizobiaceae > Rhizobium > Rhizobium sp. BK049. Next base: position 154,938 of record NZ_JACHYV010000005.1, on the reverse strand, counting down.
AACCGCCGGAGCCGCTTGATGATTTGAGTGGAGCTTCAGAATTGATGGTGCGGCCCCTCATAAAGAGAGGCCGCCGGTTCCGGCATTGTCAAGTCTTCGCAGCGGCGATGCTCTCCCGCAGGATAAGCCTGCTGCGGATGACGGTGCGCAGCTTTGCCGGGTTTTGCGCCCGGCCAATGGTGTCGAGCAGGAGTTCCACCGCCGCGCGGCCCATCTCTTCCACCGGCTGCTCGATCGTTGAGAGTGGCGGCGCGGAGAATTCGCAGACCGGCGAGCCGTCGAAGGAGACGACGGACAGATCATCGGGGATGCACAAGCCTGCACGCTTGATGCGGCTGATGAATGAAATGGCCATGTCATCGCTGGTGGCGATAACCGCCGTTGGTTTTTCGGCCAGCTTCGTGAAATCGTCCGCCGCCTGAACGCCGATGTCGAAGCCGTGCTGATAATCGAGCCGACCGCCCGAGCGACGCACCGCCTGCTGTGGTAAGCCGGCTGCATCGAGCGCCTCGAGCACGCCGCCATAGCGCTCGACATCGTGATAATTGCCTTCAGGGCCGGCAAGATAGAAGAACCGCCTATGCCCCAGCCGGACCAGCTCGGCCGTGACGTCGCGCACAGCCTCGCGATCGTTGGTAACGACGCTCTGCAGGCCCGCATCGCTCATGTCGAGCAGCATCGACACGATCGGCAGGCCGGAATTTGCCAGCGAACGCCCCTCGACCTCCGGTAGCTTCGACGACAGGATGATGGCGCCGCGCACGCTGCCGCCGAAGGCGAGATCCAGAATGTGTCGCTCGGAGGCCTCGTCGCGATCAAGGTTGGCGATCATCAGGTTATAGCCGCCCTGGATCAGCGTCTTATTGATGCTCTGCAGGACCTGAGGAATGATTTGGGAGACGCCATAATAAAGCGATCCCGGCAGGATGATCATGATGATGTTCGATTTTCCAACCCTCAGGCCGCGCGCCATCGCGTTCGGCGTGTAGCCGAGTTGCCTAGCGGCCGCATTGATCTTGGCGCGGGTCTTCTCGTTGACCCGTCCGGGATTGGCAAGCGCCCTGCTGACCGTCGATATCGCGACACCGGCGAGCCGCGCAACGTCAGCCATCAACGCGCCGGACGGCTCTTCTACCGCCACATCTTTGTTTTTATTCACCTTTAATTCCGCCTCCCGGATGCTTCGATTTGCGATTCTAAGGCAGGTGACAATTTATAGCAAACGTTTGCCAAAAATCGCTTGCTTAAAAAACCAGCTTGGCTATCATTTGTGCATGGCAAACGATTGCCGTTTTTAATGCTTTGAAAATGCATGATTTATTGAATGCGTAGCCGCTGCTTCGCATGCAGATGGATCGCGCCTTGAGAATGGATAGGTTATGGCCACTGACGACAGACTACGCTTCGGCGTCGATCTCGTGACGTTCTTCCATCGCGGCTTCTGGGGCGTCGGCAGCCATGATGCAATTGTCGACCATGCACGCGCCGCGCCGCGCGCCTTCTGGGACAAGATCCTCGACAGCGTCCAGACTTCCGGCGTCACCGGTGTCGAGTTGACCTTCTCTCCCTTCAACTGGCAGGACGCGATCAAGACCTATGGTTCGATTGACGGCTTTGCCGCCGAACTGGCAAGGCGCGGGCTGACGCTTTGCAGCGGCTTCTTTGCAGAGCTCGAGGCAGCGGGAGACTTTACCGACCCTGAAGCCCAGCGCGCGCTGATCGACAAGGCGGAACAATATGCCGATTTCCTGAAAGCCTGCGGCAGCGACATCATGGTGATCGGCGCGCCCCTCCGCCAGACTCTCGGCGCCCAGCCGGTGCAGTTCCATGACTTCGACCGTGCCAAGGCAATCGCGGATTTCCTCAACCGACTCGGCGCGACTCTCCATGCAAGAGGCGTCCGGCTGGCGCTGCACACGGAGGCGCATTCGGTCTTTGCCGGCGCGCGCGACGTCGACCTGATGATGCTTTTGACCGATCCGGCCTATGTGCATATGTGCCCCGACACGGCTCATATCATAGTTGCCGGCTCCGACCCCGTCCAGCTCGTCGACCGTCACCACGAGCGCATGATCATCGCCCACTGGAAGGATGCGATCGGCCCGATGCCTGCCGACACGCCGATCGACAAGCATATCCATGAACGCCACCAGCCCTATTTCTGCGGCTTCGGCCTCGGACGGGTCGATTGGCCGGCCTGGATCCGGCTGCTGCGCGACCGGGCCTATCAAGGCTGGGCGATCCTTGAACTCGATGCCGCGCCGGATCCCGTCCGCGACATCGCCAACGGGCTGACGCTCGTCCGGCAGGCGCTCCTGCCGATCTATCGCTGATATTATTCCGAAGACGACAAACGCCCCGCCAAGAGGGCATTTCCAAGAGGTGGAACAATGGAGACCATGATGAAGCTTTTTCTTGCCGGCGTTGCTTTCGCCGGTCTCGTCGCCGCGGCGCATGCCGAGGACAAGCCGACGATCGAGATCATGTCGTCCTGGACGTCGGGCGGCGAAGCCGCGGCCCTGAACGTCATCAGAAGCGAATTCGTAAAGCGCGGGGGCGTCTGGAAGGATTCCTCGATCGCCGGTTTCGGCGCGGCCGATGCCGCCTTCCAGAACCGCATCGTTGCCGGTGACGCGCCGGGCGCAAAGCAGGGCGTCATCGGTCTTGCCGCCGCCGATTTCGTCAGCCAGGGCCTGTTCAATCCAATAGACGACGTGGCCGCCGCTGGCAAATGGGCTGATTCCCTGCCGAAATCGATCCATGATCTCATCTCCTATGACGGCAAGGTCTATCTCGCTCCAACAGGTGCCCATGGCGAAAGCTGGGTCTTCTATTCCAAGGAAGCCTTTAGCAAGGCCGGTATTGCGCAGGAACCGAAGAGCTGGGAGGAGTTTTTCACCGATCTCGACAAGCTGAAGGCCGCCGGCATCATCCCGGTCGCCTGGGGCGGCCAGCCCTGGCAGCAGACCAAGGTCTTCAACATGATTCTGCTCTCGCAAGTCGGGACCGACGGCTTCCTGAAGATCTATGCCGACAAGGACAAGAGCGAGGCATCCGTCGAGGGCGTGAAGAAGACGCTCGCAATCCTCGGCAAGCTGCGCGGCTACGTCGATGCGGGTGCGGCCGGCCGCAACTGGAACGACGCAACCGCCATGCTGATCACCGACAAGGCCGGCGTGCAGTTCATGGGCGATTGGGCCAAGGGCGAATTCACCGTCGCCGGCCAGGAGCCGGGAAAGGACTATGGCTGCATGATCGCTCCTGAATCCAAGGGCATGGTCTATATCGCCGACGCCCTCTGGTTCCCCAAGACCGGCAATGCCGGGACCGACAAGGCGCAGAAGCTTCTCGCCGAGGTCGTCATGGACCCGACCGTCCAGGTCGAATTCGCCCTCAAGAAGGGCTCGGTTCCGATGCGCTCCGATGTCGACAAGTCGAAACTCGATGCCTGCGCCCAAAAGGGTCTCGAACTGATGAGCGCCGGCGCCATCGTGCCGGATCAGGCGATCGTGCTCACGCCCCAGCAGGTCGGCGCGCTCGACGACTTCGTCGACGAATATTGGAGCGGCGGTTCGAACGACGCGGGGACCGCTGCCGAAAACTTCTTCACCATCTTCGAGTAGGATCGTGCCCGTGGTGTCGGGCCGACCCCGATGGCCACGGCTGCCGGCCGCTGCGTGCTACGCGGCGGCGGGTGTTCCGCTTTCCATCCGTCAAAGAGCTGGCCGATGTCCGTCAAACGCAAGCGTAATCTTTCCGCGACCATCGCCCTCTTGCCGACATGGTTCGCCGCGGTCGTGGTCTTCATCGGCACCATGGCCTGGTCGATCCGGCTGTCCTTCACCAACTCCACACTCTTTCCGTCCTCGACCTATGTCGGCTTTGCACAGTATGCGAAGCTCTTCGCATCCGCCAAATGGCTCGCCTCGCTGCAAAACGTCTTGATCTTCGGTGTCCTCTATGTGGCCGGCTGTCTGGTGCTCGGCTTCGTGCTGGCCGCAGCACTGGACCGCAAGATCCGCTTCGAAAGCGCCTTTCGGACGATCTTCCTCTATCCCTACGCCATGTCGTTCGTGGTGACGGGGCTGATCTGGCAATGGATGCTCAATCCCACACTTGGCATTCAGGCAAGCGTGCGTTCGCTCGGCTGGGAAAGCTTCGTGCTCGACTGGGTGGTTAATCGCGACATGGCGATCTATGCGCTCGTGCTCGCCGGCGTCTGGCAGGGCGCGGGGCTCGTCATGGTGATTGCGCTTGCCGGCATACGCGGCATCGAGGCCGAGCAGTGGAAGGCGGCGCGCATCGACGGCATTCCCGTCTGCCGCATCTATGTCTCCATCATTCTGCCCCAGCTCGGGCCGGCGCTCGCCGCTGCCGGCATGCTGCTCGCCATGGGCGTGATCAAGACCTACGACATCGTCGTCGCCATGACCAATGGTGGCCCCGGGAATGCGACCGAAGTGCCGGCGAAATTCATCATGGACAATCTGTTCGGGCGCCAGAACCTCGGCCTTGCCACAGCAGGCGCGACGGTGCTCGTCCTCGGCGTCGTCATCGCAGTCGCGCCGTTCCGTTACGCGATGCGCATGCGCAACCAGGCAAAGGGAGGGGCGTGATGAATCAGCCTCACCCGAATGGGCCGAAGCCGGCACGGATCACGGCGGGACGCATCGGCCTTTATACCTTCTTGGTCGGCGCTGCGCTTTTCTTCCTTCTGCCGCTCTATACGATGGTCGTCACTTCGCTGAAGTCGATGGACGAAATCCGGCTCGGGCAGATCTTTGCCCTGCCTGCCACGCTCGATTTCTCCGCCTGGGTGACCGCCTGGTCGGGCGCCTGCATGGGGACCGTCTGCGTCGGCATTCGTAGCGGCTTCTGGAATTCGGTGGCGATCACCGTTCCATCCGTCGCGCTCTCGGTCTTCATCGGCGCCGTCAACGGCTATGCGCTGTCGCTCTGGCGGCCGCGTGGGGCAAATGCGCTCTTCGGCCTGCTCATGGCCGGTGGTCTGATCCCCTATCAGATCTTCCTCTATCCGATGGTTCGCGCCATGGCGAATATCGGTCTCTATAATTCGCTCGCCGGCATCATTCTCGTCCATGTCATCTTCGGACTGCCGCTGGTGACGCTGCTTTTCCGCAACTATTTCGTCAGCGTGCCGGAGGAGCTCTGCAAGGCCGCGCGCGTCGACGGCGCCGGCTTCTGGCGCATCTTCTTCGAGATCATGCTGCCGATCGCCGTGCCGATGGTGGTCGTGGTTTCGATGCTGCAATTCACCGGCATCTGGAACGACTTCCTGCTTGGCCTCGTCTTCGCCGGCCGGGACAACCTGCCGATGACCGTGCAGCTCAACAACATCGTCAACACCACGATGGGCGAGCGCACCTATAACGTGAACATGGCGGCGACGATCCTGACCGCCATCGTTCCGCTCGCCATCTATTTCCTGTCCGGCCGCTGGTTCGTGCGCGGCATCGCCGCCGGCGCAGTCAAGGGGTAACGTATTCCATGCAATCTGCCGTCTCCGTCCAGGATCTGAAGATCGCCTATGGCGACCATACAGTGATCGAGAAGATGTCGATCGATATCGCACCGCGCGAATTCCTGGTGCTGCTCGGCCCTTCGGGCTGCGGCAAGTCCACGCTTCTGAACGCCATCGCCGGGTTGCAGGACATTACTGCAGGCGAAATCTGGATCTCGGGCAAGAATGTCAGCTGGGAGGAGCCGAAGGACCGTGGCATCGGCATGGTCTTCCAGTCCTACGCACTCTACCCGCGCATGTCGGTCCGCAAGAACCTCTCCTTCGGGCTTCGCGTCGCAGGCCTGCCAAAGGCCGAGATCGAGGCACGCGTCGCCCGCACGGCCGCGCTTCTCCATCTCGACACATTGCTCGAGCGGCGTCCCGCCGAGCTGTCCGGCGGCCAGCGCCAGCGCGTCGCCATCGGCCGGGCACTGGTGCGAGAAGTGGATGTGTTCCTGTTCGACGAGCCGCTGTCGAATCTCGACGCCAAGCTGCGCAACGAATTGCGCGTCGAGATCAAGAAGCTGCATCAAAGCCTCGGCAATACCATGATTTACGTGACCCACGATCAGGTCGAGGCCCTGACGCTCGCCGACCGCATCGCCATCATGCGCGACGGCGTGATCCAGCAGCTCGCTTCGCCGGCCGAGATCTACCGCCGTCCGGCCAATCTCTTCGTCGCCGGCTTCATCGGTGCTCCGGCGATGAATTTCGTCGAGGGCCGGATCGAGCGCGGCGGCGGAGCACCCGTCTTCAGAAGCAACGGCCTAGCCGTCGACCTCACCGACTATGCCTTCCGCACGGCTGCCGTGGAAGGACCTGTTACGTTAGGCTTTCGCCCTGAGCACCTTGTGCTCGACGGGGCGGCAAGCGGCCTTCCCACGATTGCTGGCCGTGTTTCCGTCGTCGAGCCGATGGGTTCGGATGCCGTCGTCTGGTTCGACTGGGCGGAGCACAGTCTCTCCCTTCGTTTCATGGGCGACGTCTACTTCAAGCCCGGCGATGTCATGGCTCCGGGCCTTGATATCACCAAGGCGTCGCTCTTTGCTGCCGATGGATCGCGGCTTTGACGCGCCATTCCTTTGCTTTCCCGCAATTTCGGATGTGCTTTGCGCTGCATTGAGGAATTGCTCCAGGACAGGATTTGAAAAGACATGTCTGAGATCGTTTATGATGCGCTGGTGATCGGCTCCGGCGCGGCGGGTTCCTTCGCGGTCAAAGAGCTGACGGCCAAGGGCCTGTCGGTGCTGCTGCTCGAGGCTGGGCCGGCCGTCGGCCCCAGGGATTTCGACCCGGCACGCAAGAAGGCGCCGGCAAGCAGCATCAATATATGGGAGCGTGCGCGCGCCACCCTGAAGGGCCAGCCGATCCAGGCGCGGGCGGCCTTCTTTACCGAGCGCTTCAGCCACTTCTTCGTCAACGATCGCAAGAACCCCTATACGACGCCGAAGAACCAGCCCTTTCTCTGGATCCGCGGCCGCCAGGGCGGCGGGCGCCTCCACAGTTTCGGCCGCGTGCTGCTGCGCTGGACCGACGATGATTTCAAGATCCGATCGCGCACCGGAAAGGGCGTGGACTGGCCGATCTCCTATGACGAGCTTGCGCCCTTCTATGACGAAGTCGAGGCCTATCTCGAGCTCTACGGCAACAAGGACGATGTGCCGACCTTGCCGGACGGCGTCTATGCGAAGCCGGCAAGCCTCACGCCCGCCGAGCAGATATTCAAGCAGGCTGTAGAAAGCCGCTGGCCGGACCGGCGCGTCATCTCCTGGCGCTATATAGCGCCGGACGCCGAACGCATGCCGCGACCGCTGCGGGACGCAAAGGCGACCAGCCGGCTGACCGTCCGTTATGACGCCGTCGTGCGTCGCATCACCACCGACGAAAAAACCGGCCGCGCCACCGGTGCGGAATTCATCGATCGCAACACGGGCAAGGTTTCGACGGCTCGCGCCGCGACAATCGTGCTTGCGGCCTCGCCGATCGAGAGCGTGCGGCTGCTGCTGAACTCGGTATCGGCAAGACATCCTGACGGGCTCGGAAACAGCTCGGGCGCGCTCGGGCGCTATTTCATGGATCAGCTTCCATGCCTTGCCTTTGGCTCCTTTCCCAAGGCGAAGGGTTGGGCCGTTGACGATTCCGCTCCTGTCGATCCCTTCTACAATCCGTCGGGTGGCATCTTCATCCCGCGTTTCGACGAGGGTGACGCCGCCCGCGGCGATTTCGACTATCAGGGCAGCATCGGCAGGGCGCCGGTTTCAGAGGAGGCCGATGCGCGTCTCGCCTTCTTCGGCTTCGGCCGCATGCTGCCCTATGCCGACAATCGCATCACCCTCGATGGCAAGCGCAAGGACGCCTGGAATATTCCGGTGCCACACATTCGCTGCGTCATGCAGGAGGAGGAGCGGCGGCTGCTCCGCCGGCAGGAGGAGACGTTGATCGCCATGGTCAAAGAGGTCGGCGGCGATCTTGAATTCATCGGATCGCCCACCGGCCTCAAGGAGATGGGCAGAGGCGCCTTTCCCGACGCCGATGCCTTCAGCCGCTTCATGTTCCGCACATGGTTCCGCAAGACCATGTGCATGGGCGCAGCAATTCATGAAACCGGCGGTGCGCGCATGGGCGAAAGCCCGGAAGCTTCAGTGCTCAATCCCTACAATCAACTGTGGGATGCTCCGAACCTCATCGTCACCGACGCCAGCGCCTTTCCGGGCAGCGGCATCGCTGGCACGACGCTCACCGTCATGGCGCTGACGATCCGCGCTTGCCGCAACCTTGTCGACCATTACCGAACGGGGCTGCTCTAGGCACGCCTCCATCTCGTGTAGGCGGCGTCTAAAAAGTTCGCCGGCATGTGGAGTGGCGAAAGAGGCGAACAAGTGAACGAGCTGTGGGTTATCCAACCGTCACACTAACTTTGCAGTGACATGCTCCTGTCAACTGAGCAGGAAGGGAAAGCCCATGTCTAAAACACATCAGGACCAGCTCAGCCGGATAAAGGCCGAAATCGCCGACAGCTTCGATGAGGAGCTGGAAATGCAGCTGGAGGAAGACCGGCTGGACGATCTAGTCGTCGAAGGAATGACCGAACCGGCGGAGCAGACGCTCGATCGGAAGATCTATTTCCGCGAGCTGTTCCGGCTGCAGCATGAGCTGGTACGGCTGCAAGATTGGGTCCAGTACAAGCAATTGAAAGTGGTCGTGCTTTTCGAAGGCCGGGATTCGGCCGGCAAGGGTGGCGCGATCAAGCGCGTAACCCAAAGGCTCAACCCGCGCGTCTGCCGCACAGTGGCACTGCCTGCGCCGACCGAACGGGAGCGCCATCAATGGTATTTCCAGCGTTATGTCCCGCATCTTCCCACCGCCGGCGAGATCGTGCTCTTCGACCGCAGCTGGTACAATCGCGCCGGCGTCGAGCGCGTGATGGGCTTCTGCACTCCTGACGAACTCGAGGAGTTCTTCCGCTCCGTGCCCGAATTCGAACGGATGCTCGTCCGATCCGGCATCGTGCTGATCAAATACTGGTTCTCGATCACCGACGAGGAACAGGAATTCCGCTTCAAGATGCGCATCCACGATCCGCTGAAGCAGTGGAAGCTTTCGCCGATGGACATGGAAAGCCGCATCCACTGGGAGGAATATACCAAGGCCAAGGAAGAAATGCTGGCGCGCACACACACCAAGGAGGCGCCCTGGTGGGTGGTGCAGGCCGTCGACAAGAAGCGGGCGCGGCTGAACTGCATCGCCCATCTTCTTGATCAGATTCCCTACGAGGACGTGCCGAAGCCTGAGATCCAGCTGCCGGATCGTATCCGTCACGCCGACTACATCAGGGCGCCGGTTCCGGCTGATATGTATGTGCCTGAGCGCTATTGAAAGCATAGCCGCAACAAGTCGGCTGCCGAAGCGTTGAAACCGAGACCGCATGGTCACTGGACCGTGCGGTCAACGCGTGTTTCCCAACGGCTGCATCGTGAGGTATAAAGACTGAGCGTCCTTCGGCCGATAATACGGAGACGACGGGAGGTTGGTCATGACCGGCTTTTGGAGATTAATCGTTCAGGAGGTTGTGCTCTCGGCGATTCTGGCGGCCGGCAGTGTTATCGGCCTTCCCAAGCTTGCCGACCCGAACGCCAGTGCCAATTATCCTTTGGCAGTCGTGGTTTTTCTGGCGATGTCAGCGGCCTTGTTGACTTATGAGCTTCTGACACGGAAGCCATCCTGATGCTCTCATTTACCGGCCGGTTGGCGCAGCCAACAAGGTGCGGCCGACCGACAGATTGCGCCAGCACGTCCGGCAAGCTCGTTACGCCGCGCTAGAACACGGTCTAACGATTGCACCGCCGCTGCCGCCGTCAAGCCACGATGTCAGCCATATGGTTCAGCTCCTCGTCGGCATCATCCGGCAGCACCAATCCGGCAGCAGCGAGATTCTCCCTGAGATGGCCGAGCGACGACGTGCCGGGGATCAACAGGATATTGGCTGCGCGGCGCAACAGCCAGGCGAGCGCCACCTGCATCGGCGTGGCGCTCAGGCGTGCGCCGACACTGGAGAGTGTGGACGATTGCAGCGGCGTGAAGCCGCCGAGCGGGAAGAACGGCACATAGGCGGTGCCTTGACGGGCAAGCTCGTCGATGAGCCGGTCGTCGTTCCGATGCGCCAGATTGTACTGGTTTTGCACACAGACGATCTCGGTGATCCCGCGGCCTTCGGCGACCTGTTTCGATGTGGCGTTGCTTAAACCTATGTGACGGATCAGACCTTGCCGCTGGAGATCAGCCAGAACCGTCAGGGGTGCTTCTATCGAGCCTTCGGCCGGGCTATGCAGGTCAAATGTGATCCGGAGGTTGACGACATCAAGCACCTCGAGGCCGAGATTGCGAAGATTGTCGTGAACCGCCTGCGTCAGTTCATGGCGCGAGATGGCCGGAATCCAGGACCCGTCCGCGCCGCGCCGCGCGCCGACCTTGGTGACGATGACGAGATCGTCGCCATAGGGATGGAGCGCTTCACGGATGATCTGATTGGTCACGTGCGGGCCGTAGAAATCGCTGGTATCGATGTGGTTCACGCCGCATGCGACCGCCTCGCGCAGCACCGCCAGAGCGGCGCCGCGATCCTTGGGCGGGCCGAACACGCCGGGCCCTGCCAGCTGCATGGCGCCATAGCCAAGTCGCCTCACCTTGCGGTCGCCGATATTGAATGTGCCGGATTGATGGATGATGGACATGGTCGCGCTCCTGTCAACAGATGAGGATTAAACTTACTCCTTGGCGGTGCGTGTGATAATTGGGTACAATGCGCACGGGCCGTGCGGAGTGGCGAACAGTGAAAGCAGACCTGAGTGACCTCAACGCCTTCGTCGCAGTGGCGCGGGCGGGTGGTTTTCGCGAGGCAGCGCGTGCCAGTGGCAGCAGCGCCTCCTTCTTGAGCGAAGCGGTGCGTCGCCTGGAGGCTGATCTCGACGTCAGGCTCCTCAATCGGACGACGCGCAGCGTCGTTACGACCGAAGCGGGCAAGGGTCTGCTGGAGCGGCTCGGCCCTGCTTTGACGGAGGTGGAGGCCGCGCTCGACGTGGTCAACCGCTTTCGCGACAGGCCGGCTGGCTCGCTGCGGCTCAATGTGCCGGTCAGCGCTGCGCGGCTGGTACTGCCTGCCATCATCCCGCCATTCCTCGCCGCCTATCCCGACATTCGCCTGGAGATCGTCGCCGAGGAGAGCTTTGTCGACGTGCTCGCTGCCGGGTGTGACGCCGGCATCCGTTATGACGAGCGGCTGGAGCAGGATATGATCGCGATTCCGATTGGTCCGCGCCACCAGCGCTTTGCCACTGCGGCATCGCCTGCTTATCTCGACCGCCAAGGGCGGCCGCGACATCCGAGTGAACTCCTTGATCACGCCTGTTTGTTGGGCCGTTTTGCCAGTGGTGCGCTGACGACGCCATGGGAATATGAGCGGGACGGCGAGGTGGTGCGGGTCGAACCGACCGGCCCATTGATCGTCAGGGTCGGCGGGGCGACCGATCTTTCCGTCGACGCGGCGATAGCGGGCACAGGAATCATCTGCATTTTCGAGGATTGGCTGCGTCCGCATTTCGACAGCGGCGCACTTGAGCCCGTCCTCGAGCCGTGGTGGCAGCGCTTTTCAGGACCGTTTCTCTATTATCCCGGCCGGCGTCTGGTGCCTGCGCCGCTCAGGGCATTCATCGACTTCGTCAAGGCATCGGCCAACTGGGTTTAATGTCCGTCGGCGAGCCTCCGCGCCTAGCGTCAGAGCGTGACCTCGGCGTTGTCGCCCATATCCGGTTTGCTGTTTGTGACCGCTGCGGCCGCCATTTTGATATAGCTGATGATGGTGCCGGGGCTGTCCCAATATTCGGCCGAAGACGGGGTAACCTTGAGGATGCGGATGGAGGGATCGTCGGGATTGTCCCACCACGCCTTTGCCGGCGTTGCCCACAATTCACGGATCTTCTCGCGATCGTTCTGCACCTCGGCCGTCCCCGACACGGAAAGATATTTCTGCGCCTTGGTGTCGGCAAAGGCCAGGCAGACGTTCGGCCAGCGGGCGACCTCGTCGTCCTTGTGACTGGCGAGATCAGTCAGAAAATAGACCGCGTTTTCAAGCTGCGCGCTATAGGCGGACATCGGCCGGGCGCGCAGATTGTCGCCGTTGCGGGTCGTCAACATGCAGAACCCTATTCGGTCGATTAATTCCCATACCCGCGCCGCGTCATCCTGCTCCGCCATCGCCATCTCCATTTGTGCGAAAGACGGAGTAACCATCTGCTGGAGCCGATGTTCCCGAGGTTTTAGGTGGCCAACTCCCGGAAGGTGATCGAATAACGCAGCCGATCGACAGGCGGGATGGAATGCTCCCAGAGTGTTCTTGAGGCGCCGGCCATGATATAGGCGGAGCCGGGTTCAAGCACCAGCGACCGCCGCTGCCACTTGTCGCCGTTCCGGCGCCTCAGCCTGAAGGTGCAGGACGAAAGCAGGGAGATGCCGACGACCCGGCCGAACACGGATTTATCCTTGTGCCAGCCGATCGGCGCGCCGGGTGCGTATTCCGTCACAAGAGCATGTTCGAGCGCCTCCGGCGCGATATCCGCGAAGCGTGCGGCGATCTCCCGAATGGGGAGCAGCAGTGACGGTATTTCCCCTGCTTTTCTCATGCGCTGACTATCGAAGTCGTATTTCCAGCCGAAGGAGACCGTTCTGCGTTTGCCTTCGAACCCGTGGAAGTCGAAGGCTTTGAACGGCAGGGCCGGTATCGCTTCGAGAACTGAGCGCTGCAGATCGACGGGCACAATATCCTGGGTATATCGGAAACCCTCGGGAAAGCCGTCGTCGGCCGCGCCAAAGAGATCCTTCTGTGCAATCACGGTCACCGCTCGTTCCTCAATGCACGCTCGGGGTTTCCATGACCGTCGCGAAGTCTTCTGCGACCAGTTCGCTGACTGCTATGAGGATTTCCTCTCGCGAAAAGCCCGACGTCAGTGCCCGCTGAATCAGATCCTGCAAATCCGGCTCAACGACATCGCGGCAATCCTCGAGGCGTTCCTCCGAAACGGTGAGGCTATTCAATTCGTCCATTGTCTATCCTTTCGGGAAATGTAACTGCTGAAACGGGGCGGGAGTCTAACGGGCGGCGGTCCGTTTGCGCCCGACCAGCAGCCCTTCGCGCTGCATCTTCTTGCGTGCAGCCTTTCGCTGCCGGCTGATCGCCTGCGCTTTTTCCCGGACGCGGCGTTCGGAAGGTTTCTCATAGGCGCGCCGTTCCTTCATTTCGCGAAACAGCCCTTCACGCTGCATCTTCTTCTTCAAGGCCCTGAGGGCCTGGTCGACGTTGTTGTCTCTTACGAGTACCTGCATGTCGGATTCTCCTTGCTAATGATTTGTCGATCGACTTTCGGTCGGACCGCGCGGCGATCGGCGCCTACATACGCTGCGGCTAAGCGGTGAAATGCCTTCACCGCAGTTTGGGACGGCATGCCGCCCCGCAGTAGCCGGCCTTCGACCGCAATCGCAGTCGCTATCTTCGTCGTTCGAAAGAAATCCTCTGCCGATCGTAGCCGGCATCATCGCTTGTTATCGGGATTGCCCATACCGCTCCGGCTGACGCACACCGCCAATCCTTCGCCCTCGTTGACGAGGCGGCACCGCTTGAGTGTCCGATGGGATCGGGGGTCGGCCTTAAAATAGGTGCGGGTGTCAGGCATTGCAATGGTGTGCAGGCGCCATAAAGCAGCGCCAGAAAAGCGCCGTCATTACGTAGTCGCCGCAGAGCTTCTTTCAAGTTTACCGCGTGTAAATTGGTCGAAATTGCTTCAAATTTGAATGAAACGGAGAGCGTAATAAGCGTCTTATAAGCAGAGACACACGTTAAAGGCGAATGTTAACCTTGCGTTAAATAACCCATTGACTTGTACTATTAATAAGTTGTTAAAGGGGCGGCTCGCTGAGGTCAAATTGGCCTGCTGATAAACAATTTTAGGAGAAACTAATGGCTTCACTGATTCACGCAACTGATGATAGTGCAACATTTCAAGAAACCGATGTAATTTCCGGAAATCTGCTTTCCAACGATTCATCCGAGAACGGTCACCTGTTCCTGCGTGCATTTGACGGCGCTAGCGTTGGCGCCAAGAGCGGCATGAGCCAGATCACCGAAATCCAGGGCGAGTACGGCACGTTCTTCGTCAAGCCGGACGGCAGCTATACTTATGTTCTGAGCGACGCAGCCAAAATCGGCTTCACCAACGGCGAGCTGCTCCAGGAAAAAGTATCGTACAAGATCTCCGACGGCAGCGGCCATACCGATGTCGGCCTGTTCACGCTGAACATCCAGGGCGTCACCCAGGTGAAGCCGATTGCTGTCGACGACGTCTACAGCTTCACCGAAGGCAGCCCGATCGGTGGCAACGTCCTCGATAACGATATCGCCGGCGACAACGGCAAGATGTTCCTGCGTCAGTTCCTGAGCACGCAGGTGGACTCGAAGGCTGATTCCGTAACCGATGTTCAGGGCACCTACGGCACGTTCCACGTCAAGGCCGACGGCACCTTCACCTATGATCTGACTGCCGATCTGGATGCAGGTGTGACCTACACGGAAGTTCTCCGCTACTACAAGATCTCCGATGGCGAAGGCCATACGGACACGGCCAAGGTGACGCTCAACATCCTCGGCACGGACGCTCATCCCGACAGCGTCGGTGTTTGATCTGCAGCAATAGATCAGTGAGACAAGATGCCCGCCGCGCAATCGGCGGGCTTTTTTCTATGCGCCGTTCCTCAAAGATTGGCAGACATAACCCTTTTTAGCTAGTTCTTATAAAAGATCGGCAGGCGTAGTCTCGATGTTCGGAGGACACGCCCTTGACCGAACACATCGAACCCAAGCAAATCGAAACGGACGATCTGACGAAAGTCTGGTCCGTAACCGAGTTCTGCGCTCGTCATCGGATAGATGTCGAGGAGCAAGCGTTGTTGCTCAAACTCTTCGGACCATTCGCGACAGCCTGCGAGTTGCTCCATAATGCCAGGCGCGCGCCTCGATACCGATGAGGTCCTCGCTCGCCGACCGGCAATATTTCCCGTTTCCCTAGTTGATCTCGACTTACCATCCCGTGGAACCGGCAGAAGCACCACCCGATCGGTGACGTTCGTTGTCGTGCTTCCGAGGGATTGGTGAATTCCCATCCGCCGTCACGGCCGCTGCGAGCTGGAGCGACCCTCCATGACCTCCAGGGTCGGACAATCTCCTGAATTGCTCTTCACTCTCTGCACAAAATCTGCAATCCGGCGCGGCATCTTCCCGTCATGAGCAAAACCGACATCCCGCCGCGTCTCACATCGCCAATCTTGCCGGATCGCCTGCGCAAGGACGGGTGGTGGCTGACTGAGGGTCCTCTGCCGAGGGAAGGTTGGGAAGTACGCTCATCGTGATCGAAAATCGGCGTCTGCGAGAGGAGCACCAATGGACACAGCCGACATCCTGACACAACCGATGCGCATCAGGCGCGGCAGCGGCAGGGTCGCCGCGCTGCTTGCGCTGGTGGCGCTTGCCGACTTTCTGATCTTTGGCCACGCCCCCGGGATCAACCTTTTTCTCTTTGCTGTTGCGGTCTGCGTCAGCATTCTGTTCTCGGCCCGCAAGCCTCCATCGCCTCCGACGGCAGCTTTTCTCGTGGGCTTTCTGGTACTGGCTTCGGCGCCCCTGCTGGAAGCGCCGTCAGTCACGGGCCTTGCCTTTTGCGTCGGTGGGCTGATGTCGGTCGCTCTCGTCAGCGCCGAACTGATGCCTCGTCGGCCAGCGGCCCTGCCTCCGGTATTTCTTCGGTTCGCTCTCGTCATTCCTTTGCGACTTGTCGAGAGCATCAAGAAATATCTTGCGACGCCGGGCAGACGCCTCTCCCTTGTCAGCGTTCGGCGGGGCATCGGTCTCTGGATCATGCCTGTCGTTCTCGCAGCGGTCTTCGTGTCTCTCTTTGCGGCTGCGAACCCGCTTATCGAGATTGCGCTGCGGAGCATCGATTTCGGCGTTCTGCTGCAGTTCCTCGATCCTTGGCGGATCGGCTTCTGGTTGATGACCGCCATTGTGGTTTGGGCGATGCTGCGGCCTCGATTGAAGCGGCGTGCTGCGCGGCCGCAGGCCGGCAGGACGTTCATGATTGTGCCCGCCAGGAATGCGCCATTCGGCTACGCTTCGCTGCTGCGGTCGCTCGTCCTGTTCAATGCCGTGTTTGCCGTCCAGACACTCCTCGACCTGGTCTATCTCTGGGGTGGCGCGGATCTGCCCGATCACATGAGTCATGCTGAATATGCACATCGCGGCGCCTATCCCCTGATTGCGACAGCGCTTCTCGCTGCCGGCTTTGTCCTCATTTCCATGCGACGAGGCGGGCCTGGCGATTATAGTGCGCTCATCCGCGGCCTTGTCCATGCCTGGATCGCTCAAAACGTCCTTCTCTGCCTGTCGTCGATACTGCGCCTTGGACTTTACGTCGAAGCCTATTCGCTGACCGAACTGCGTGTCGCCGCCGGTCTGTGGATGGGGCTCGTCGCCATCGGTCTCATGCTCATCCTGCTGCGCATTCTGCTCAACCGATCCAACCAGTGGCTGATCGCGGCTAACCTCGCCTCTCTCGCGACGGTTCTCTACATCAGCGCCTTCATCGATTTCCCGGCATTCATCGCCCGCTTCAATGTCTACCATAGCCAGGAGATCAGCCAGGAAGGCCCGCCGCTCGACCTTGCTTATCTCTCCTCGCTCGGCCCCTCCGTCATTCCGACGCTCGATCTTTATCTCAGTATGCTGCCGGAACACCTGATTGACCGGAGGAGCGAAGCGGTGACAGTTCGGTACTACCTCGCCAGGAATTTCGGGATGCGCCGGAGCGACTGGCGGAACTGGACCTTCCGGGCGGCGCGGCTGCAGAGCTATCTTCTGTCCCCTGCAGCCATTGCAAGATAGAGCAAGAACGATAACAACAGGCACGACAACCAGTACAGGACCGGTGATGACGCCCCGCATTCTCGTCGTCGATGACGAGCCTCATATCCGCGATGTGATTTGCTTTGCCCTTGAACGCGCCGACTTGGCATCGATGGCGGCCTGCAACGGCACCGAGGCGATGGCGGCGTTCCGCCGTGGCAACATCGATCTGATCATTCTCGACATCGGTATGCCCGGTATGGACGGTCTGGAAGTCTGCCGTCAGATCCGCACGACCTCAGGATTGCCGATCCTGTTTCTGTCGGCGCGCGACGAAGAGATTGACAGGATATTGGGGCTCGAAATCGGCGGGGACGACTATGTGGCGAAGCCTTTCAGCCCGCGTGAACTGGTGGCGCGGGTGAAGGCGATCCTGAAGCGCAGCGGCAACGAAGCGGGGTCTGACAGGCGCCACGCCACGCTCGTCGCCGGCGAGCTCAACCTGGATCGCGCCGGCAGGACCGTTACGGCAAGAGCGCTGTTGCGATGACGGCTCTCGAATTCGCCATCCTGGACGCTTTGCTGTCACGGCCCAGCATGGTCTTCAGCCGCGAGCAACTGACGGAGGCGGCCTACGGCGCCGGCACCTATGTCGCCGATCGCACGATCGACAGCCATATCCGCAATATCAGGGCCAAATTTGCTGCCGCCGGCGGCTCCGGGGTTATCGCAACGGTTCACGGGATCGGTTTCAAGCTCGGCGGCGACATCGGGAGGAAGGCGTGATGCCGGCGCCGAAGGTCAGGGTGAAATGGCGGCCGCCGCTGGCGCTGATCGTCTACGCGGTGCTTCTCACGGTGATGGCGCTGCCTGCTTTGATTGTCATCTGGTTTCGCGCCACGGAGGCGAGCGCGAACCGGACGGAGCCGGTGGAGATCATCGCCCTCCTTGTCGTCCTCGTGCTGACGCTCGGCGTCGCCTATGTGCTGACGCGCACCATCACCGGCCCCATTGACGCCCTGATCGCCCGGACGGATGAGATCGCCCGCGGCGGCAAGGCAGCAATCCGTCCGCTTGAAAGCTATGGGACGCGGGAGATCGCCGTGTTGTCGCAGAGTTTCCTCGATCTGGCGGGAAAACTGGTCGACCGCACCGAATATGTCCGCTCCTTTGCCGCCCATGTGTCCCACGAATTGAAATCGCCGCTGACGGCCATTCGGGGCACGGCGGAGTTGTTGCGTGATGATGATGCCGAGAGGCCGATGACGAAGGCGCAACGCCTGCACTTTCTGGACAACATCGCCGCCGATGCAGTCCGGCTCGACGCGTTGCTGCTGCGGCTGCGGGAACTTGCTCAGGCGGAAACGCCGATGACCGGGGGCGGAAGCAGCATTGCAAGCGTCATGGCCCTACTGCGCCAGCGATTTCCTGCTCTTGATATCTCCGGGACAGGCGATACGGAGACTTTGATTGCGCTTCCCGGTGAGGCGGCCATCATCGTCTTTTCCAACCTTGCCGACAACGCCCTGCAGCACGGCGCCGCGCTGCTCAAGCTCACGGTGTCGACCGATGCCCGCACAGCTCACATCCTCGTCCGGGACAATGGCAGCGGTATTTCCGCGGCGAACCGCGACCGTATTTTCCAGCCGTTCTTCTCGACTCGCCGTGAAGACGGCGGCACCGGCATGGGGCTCGGAATCGTCCACGCCATGCTCAGCTCTCACGGCGGCACGATCCGCCTTCGGCAGACGACGGGCGCCGGCGCCGAATTCGAAATTGCAATACCCTTGCTAACTAGCGCGGTTGAGGAGCGCCGCGTTCGTTAGTTCTTGAGATAGCTGACGACGGCATCAGCGATCATCCCGCGATGGCGTTCGATTGTTTCGCCGTCCGAGAGATTGCGCCGGAAGATCGTGCCGAAGGTGTAGCGGTTCGAGACGCGAAAGAAACAGAAGGCGCTGATCATCATATGGATGTCGATCGGGTCGGCCTTGCGCCGGAAGACGCCCTGGTCGAAGCCGCGCTCCAATATGCCGGCAATGGTTTCGATGACGGAGACGTTGAGATCGCGGATCGCCTCGGAGCGAAGCATATGCGCCGCGTGATGAATGTTCTCGATGCTGACGAGGCGGACGAAATCGGGATTGGCCTCGTCGTGATCGAAGGTCGTTGAAATCAGTGTCCGCAGCGCCTCTTCCGGCTCGAGATTGGACAGATGCAGATCGGATTCCAGCGAGCGTATCTTGCGGTAGGACTGTTCGAGCACGGCAAGGTAGAGCCCTTCCTTGCTGCCGAAATAATAGTAGATCATACGCTTCGAGGTGCGCGTCTTCTCGGCGATCGCGTCGACGCGGGCGCCAGCGAGCCCATGGGTCGAGAACTCCTCGGTTGCGACGAGCAGGATATCCTCCTTCGTCTGCTGTGGATCGTTCTTCCGCCCGTTTTCGCCCCGTTCCGTCATGAGCCTGATTACCGCACTTTCTAATCTATTGGTTTGTCTCTCGAATTCCGGCTTTCGGCTTCACTCGAAAGCAAGTGTCTTCTGGACCCGTCTCCGCCAGTCTTATTCACGTTGCAGGCATGTTTCAATAGATGCCGCTTGACATACGAACTAGTTAGTACATTTTGGAGAAGCGAACAGTGGAGGAATTGATCGCGGCGCTAATATTTGGTCACGACGTGCATTCGCGGGTCTGACGACGGTCGGCCGGCAAGGGCAAGGCTACGCTTGGGAGGAGGGAATGACCCGTATCATCGAATTTTATTTCTTCGCGCTGAAGGTGACGATCGCGCTGCTGCTGGCAGGTATGGTCGTGCTGGTTTTCGGCAATGTCGTACTTCGCTACGCTTTCAACCAGGGCATCACCTCTTCGGAAGAACTGTCGCGCATTTTTTTCATATGGCTGACTTTCCTCGGCGCCGTCGTGGCGATGCGTGAGCATGCCCATCTCGGCGTCGACTCGCTCATCATCCGCCTCCCGAAACCGCTCGCGAAGCTTGCAGTGCTCCTCGGCTATGGAATGATGCTGGTCGCCACCTGGCTGATGATCAGCGGCAGCTGGGCCCAGACGCTGATCAACCTTCACGTCTCGGCCCCGGCGACCGGCATTTCGATGGGCGTTTTCTACGGCGCGGGGCTCGCCTTTGGCGTGCCGGCCTTTTTCATCCTTCTCTGGGACGCTTTTGCCATCGTGACCGACCGCATCGACGTGACGACCGCCGGGCTTGTGCGCGACAGCGAGGAACAGGCGGCATTTGAAGATCCCGCGCAGACGGCCTTCCCCGTTCTCAAGCCGAAGCACTGAGGAGCGCGTCATGACTGTCACGATCTTCCTCGGCGCCCTTCTCGGTCCGATGGCGCTCGGCGTTCCGATCGCCTTTGCCCTCATCATCACAGGTGTGGCGCTGATGATGTATCTCGGCATGTTCGATGCGCAGATCGTCGCGCAGAACGTGCTGAACGGCGCCGACAGCTTTCCGCTGATGGCCGTGCCTTTTTTCCTTCTCGCCGGCGAGGTGATGAATACCGGCGGCCTTTCACGCCGCATCGTCAATCTCGCCATGGCGCTGGTCGGCCATATCAGGGGCGGCCTCGGCTTCGTCGCCATCTTCGCGGCTTGTGTGCTGTCGAGCCTTTCCGGATCGGCCGTCGCCGATGCGGCCGCGCTTGGCGCCCTGCTCTTCCCAATGATGCTGAAATCGGGCCATGATCCTGCTCGCGCCGGCGGCCTGCTTGCTTCCGCCTCTATCATCGGCCCGATCATCCCGCCCTCGATCGGCTTCATCCTTTATGGCGTCATCGGCGGAGTCTCGATCACCAAGCTGTTCCTGGCCGGCATTTTCCCGGGCCTGATGATCGGAGCAGCCCTCTGCGTTACCTGGCTGATCGTGGCGCGCAAGGAGCAGTTCGCCCTGCCGCCGAAGCAAAGCGGCGCGGTGCGGATGAAGGCGTTCGGCGAAAGCATCTGGGCGCTGATGCTGCCCGTCATCATCATCGTCGGCCTGAAGTTCGGTGTGTTCACGCCGACTGAAGCTGGCGTCGTCGCGGCGGTCTATTCGCTCTTCGTGTCGATGGTCGTCTATCGGGAACTGCCGCCGTCGCGGCTGTTCGAGGTCTTCGTCGCGGCTGCGAAAATCACCTCGGTAGTGATGTTCCTGGTGGCCTGCGCCGCCGTTTCGGCCTGGCTGATCACCGTCGCCGACGTGCCCGGCGAACTCGCGTCTCTCGTCGAACCGCTGATGGACAATCCGACGCTGCTGCTGCTTGCCATCATGGTGCTGATCGTCGTCGTCGGTACCGCCATGGACATGACGCCGACGATCCTGGTGATGACGCCGGTGCTGATGCCGATCATCAAGCAGGCGGGGATCGATCCTGTCTATTTCGGCGTGCTGTTCATCATCAATAATTCGATCGGGCTGATAACGCCGCCAGTCGGCACGGTTCTCAACGTCATCTGCGGCGTGTCGAAGCTTTCGATGGAGGATCTGATGAAGGGGGTCATCCCCTTCATGATCGCCGAACTGCTCGTTCTTTTTCTGCTCGTCCTTTTCCCCGCGCTGGTGACCGCGCCGGTCGCTTGGTTCGGGCACTGACTTCGCCTGTGGCGATGGAGTTTCAACGCGGCCGGAGGGAGATGCCGGCTCTATCTTGGGAGGAAAACATGCTGAACAGATTGACGAAACTGGCGCTGGGACTGGCTCTGCCGATTGCGCTTCTGGCAAGCGGCCCTGCCGTGGCAGAAATCCGCGAGCACAGCCTCAAATTCGCCGCCGCCAATAATAAGGGCCATCCCCAGGTCATGGGCATGGAGAAGTTCGCCGAGCTGGTGGAGGAAAAGAGCGGCGGCAAGATCGAGGTCAAGCTGTTTCCGGGCGGCGTGCTCGGCGGCGACGTCCAGACGGTGTCGGCGCTGCAGGGCGGCGTCATCGAGATGACGGTGCTCAACGCCGGCATTCTCGCAAGCAACGTCAAGCAGTTCGGCGCGGTCGACCTGCCCTTCCTCTTCAACAGCGGCGAAGAGGCCGACAAGGTGATGGACGGCGCGTTCGGCACCGACCTGATGAAGCTCCTGCCCAATACCGGCCTCGTCGGTCTCGGCTATTGGGAACTCGGCTTCCGCAATCTCACCAACAACCGTCATCCCGTCACCAAGCTCGAGGATATCAAAGGCCTGAAGATCCGCACGATCCAGTCGCCGATCCCGATCGAGCTCTTCAACAGCCTCGGCGCCAATGCGGTGCCGCTGCCCTATACGGAACTCTATACAGCGCTTGAGACCGGCACCGTCGACGGTCAGGAGAACCCGGCCGCCAACATCATCAACGCCAAGTTCTTCGAAGTGCAGAAGTACATGACGGTCACCCGTCACCAGTACAATCCGCAGATCGTTCTCATCAGCAAGAAGTTCTGGGATGGCCTGAACGATGAGGAAAAGGCGGTCTTCCAGTCGGCGGCGACGGAAGCCCGCGACTATCAGCGCAAGGTGTCCAGGGAGAAGGATGCCAACGCGATCGCGGAAATCAAGAAGACCGGCATGGAAGTCGTCGAGCTCAGCCCGGAAGAAACGCAGAAGATGCGCGACGCCGTCAAGCCGCTGATCGACAAGTTCACCGCTCAGATCGGCGCGGAGACCGTCACGCAGCTCTTCAAGGAGCTCGACACGGTTCGCGGAAAGTAAGCGAATCAGGGCCCGCAGCGATCCTGCGGGCCTTTACCATCATGAGAGAAACGGAACTGACGTATGGCCGAGACACTGCTGAAACCGTTGAAGGCCGGGCTGATCGGCTCCGGTATCCAGGCTTCGCTGACGCCTGCCATGCATATGGAGGAAGGTGCGGCCCAGGGGCTGGACTACGATTATGAGCTGATTGATCTCGTCAAGCTGAATGCCTCGCCTGCCGATCTTTCGCGGCTGGTCGCGGATGCCGAAGAGCGTGGTCTGGCCGGCCTCAACATCACCCATCCCTGCAAGCAGCTCGTCATTGCCCTGCTCGACGAGCTGTCGCCGGAAGCCAGGGCGCTCGGCGCCGTCAACACCGTGGTCCTCAAGGACAGCAGGCGCTTTGGGCATAATACAGACTGGTGGGGCTTCGCCGAAAGCTTCCGGCGCGGGCTGCCGCAAGCCGATCTTTCCTCGGCCGTGCAGCTTGGAGCAGGCGGAGCGGGTGTCGCAACCGCCTATGCGATCCTGACGCTCGGCCTGAAGAGGCTGACGGTCTTCGATCGCGAGCATGAGCGTGCCATCGATCTGGCGGAAACGATGTCCGCGCTCTTTCCCGATGCGTCGATCACCGCCGGCAGCGATCTTGCTGTCGCTATGAAGGCGGCTTCCGGCTTGATCCATGCGACGCCGACCGGCATGGCCAAATATCCCGGCACGCCGCTTCCGCCCGAACTTCTGGAAAGGCGGCATTGGGTCGCCGAAATCGTGTACTTCCCCCTGGAGACCGAGCTATTGTGGCAGGCGAGGCAGCGTGGCTGCCGGACCCTCGATGGCGGCGGCATGGCGGTCTTTCAGGCGGTTGGCGCCTTTCGTCTGATCACCGGCAAGGAGCCTGACGCCGGTCGCATGCTCGCGCATTTCAAGACCATGACGACTTAACGCTACCCGCAAGGACCACTGCGATGAAGACATCGATTGCGACTGTTTCGCTGAGCGGCGACCTCCGCGACAAGCTGGAGGCGATCGCCAAGGCCGGCTTCGACGGGGTGGAGATATTCGAGAACGACTTCCTGATCTTCGACGAAAGTCCGAAGGAGGTCGGCCGGATCGTGCACGATCTCGGCATGGAGATCACACTCTTTCAGCCGTTCCGCGATTTCGAAGGCATGCCCGAGCCGCTGCGCAGCCGCACCTTCGATCGGGCCGAGCGCAAGTTCGACCTCATGCAGGAAATGGGTACCGACCTCGTCCTCGTCTGTTCGAATGTTTCGCCGGCTTCGCTCGGTGGTCTGGACCGGGCGGCGGCCGATTTTCATGAACTCGGCGAGCGCGCCGCCAGACGCGGTCTGCGCGTCGGCTACGAAGCGCTTGCCTGGGGCCGCCACATTCATGATCACCGCGACGCCTGGGAGATCGTCCGGCGGGCCGATCATCCTAATGTCGGCTTGATCCTCGACAGCTTTCACACGCTGTCGAGGAAGATCGACGTCAACTCGATCCGGTCGATCCCGAAGGAAAAGATCTTCATCATTCAGCTTGCCGACGCGCCGTCGATCGACATGGACCTGCTCTATTGGAGCAGGCACTTCCGCAACATGCCTGGTGAAGGCGACCTGCCGGTACTTGATTTCATGAAGGCTGTGGCGGCAACCGGCTATGACGGCTATCTCTCGCTGGAGATCTTCAACGACCAGTTCCGCGGCGGTTCGCCGAACGCGATTGCTGTCGACGGTCGTCGTTCGCTGATCTATCTCGGAGACCAGGTGAAGCGGCAGCAGCCGGAGAGCGCCCTGCCGGTGCCCGCCATGCCGCCACGCGCTGTCGTCGAGGGCATCGCCTTCATCGAGTTCACTGCCGATGAAGACGAGGCGCCGGAACTGGAAGCGCTGTTTGCGAGCCTCGGTTTCCGCAAGGCGGCCAAACACAAGACCAAGCGGGTAACGGTCTTCCGCCAGGGTGCCATTAATCTCGTCGTCAATACCGAGCGGAAAGGTTTTGCCAGCGCCTCCTATGCCGTGCACGGCACTTCGGCCTACGCCGCCGGGCTTATGGTCGACGATGCCAAGGCGGCCTTGCAACGCGCGATGGCGCTCGGCGCCGAACGCTTCGAACAATCGCTCGATGCCGGCGAGATCGAGATGCCGGCGGTGCGTGGTGTCGGTGGCGGCGTCCTCTATTTCCTTGACCGCAAATCCGAGCTTGGCCGCATCTGGGAGATCGAATTCGATGCGATCGAGGATGATGTCGCTCCGCAGCCGGCGGGACTGCAATCGATCGATCATATGGCGCAGACGATGAAATACGAGGCGCTGCTGACCTGGCTGCTGTTCTACACCTCGCTCCTCGAGGCTGAGAAGACGCCGATGGTTGATATCGTTGATCCCTCCGGCATCGTCCGCAGCCAGGTGGTGGAAAATCGGGAAGGTTCTTTGCGCATCACCATGAACGGCGCGGAAAACCGCAACACGCTGGCCGGCCGCTTCATCGCCGAAACCTTCGGCTCCGGCATCCAGCATCTCGCCTTCAGGACCGACGACATTTTTGCGACCGCCGCCGCGCTTGCCGCAAACGGTTTCGTCCCGCTGGCTATTTCGCCAAACTATTATGACGATCTCGAAGCACGCTTCGGCCTCGACGCCGAATTTGCCGATCGCCTCAAGGCCAACAACATCCTCTATGATCGCGATGACGCCGGCGAATATTTCCAGCTCTACAGCCCGACCTATGGCGAGGGCCTGTTCTTCGAGATCGTCGAGCGGCGCGGCTATCGCGGTTATGGCGCCGCGAACGCCATCTTCAGGATTGCAGCGCTGAGGAAACATCTGAGGCCGGCTGGCCTGCCGCGGGCCTGAGAGGCCTCAGGCCGAGGTTCGCAGCATCAGTTCGGCATTGAGAAGAATGCGGCCCGCCGGTGCGGCAGATCCCTCCCCCTCGCCGAGCCGGTCGAGCAGCAGTTCGATCGCCAGCCTGCCGATCTCGTTATAGTTCTGCGCAACTGTCGTTATCGGCGGACAGGCGTATCGGGAAAGAGGATGGTCGTCATGTCCCGCCACGCGCAGGTCACAATTGGGGCCGTGGCCAACCTTGAGGCCCTGCTGGAAGGCGGCGGCGATGACGCCGAAAGCGACGCGGTCGTTGGCGCAAAGCACGGTTCGCGTCGGGAAGCCTTGGCCAGACGTCAGGATGCGGGTTGCCTCCTCGAAGCCGAAACGCTCGAAATCCCAGCTCTTGCTATCCGCAAGCTCGACAATGCTGGGCGCCATGCGGAATTGCTCCATCGCCTCCAGGTACGCCGTCTGGCGTGTCAGGGCGTTAGTGTTGACATGCGGCATGCCGAAGTAGCAGGGCGGCTCGCCCGAGCGGCAGAGATAGTCGACGATCAGGCTGAAACTCTGGCGATTGTTGGTGCCAACGAAAGAGGACGTCTCGTCGAGCGGCGAGTCCACATAGATGAGGGGCACGCTGCGGCCAAGTTCGTCGAGCGTCGCATGATGGGATTCGACGCCGAGCGGCGCGATGATCGCGCCGGCGACGTTCATCGATTTCAGCGTCTTGATCGCCCGGTCTTCCATCTCGGCCTTGCCGTCCGAGGACAGGACGAAGGCGAGAAAGCCGGTCTCATTGGCGATCAGTTCGATGCGGCGGGTGAGCGCCATGTAAAAGGGATCGGTAGAATTGGGAATGATGACGCCGAGGATGTTGCTGCGCCGGCGGTTGAGATTGACGGCGAATATATTCGGCCGAAATCCCGATTTTTTCAGCGCCTGCTCGATCGTCTCCCGGGTCTTTTGACGCACGGACATCGGATCGCTGAAATATTTGGAGACGGTGGGACGCGACAGGCCGACGAACTCGGAAAAGTCCTCCATGGTTTTGATTGTCTTTCCCACCATCTGATCTCCTGACACGGCACCTCTGACCGTTTCTAGATGACTCATCGCTCAACGAAAAGCGCTCCCCCCGACGGAACGGGATAACGGCAATAGTTCGGACCTAGTCAGCTGAAAACTGCACTTTCATCGTTGCCGGATCAGCGGATTTCTTGGTGATGAAAGTCAGCACTTCGCCGAGCGGCAGACGATGGGAAACCAGTGCAGCCATCGCGCCTTTGTCCCTTCGGAGGATGTCGAGGGCCTCAGGGATGTTGCGGTTTAGCGAATGGGAGCCGGAGAAATGGATCTGGCGTCGAAAAAGCTCGAAGGGCGAAATGGAAATGCGCTGGTCCGGTGCGCAGACCCCGAGGACAAGAACCGTACCGCCATCAGTGACGAAGTCGATCATGCCTTCGACGACCCGAGCGATGCCGGTCGCATCGGCGACGAAATCGAAGGCCCGGCGGAGGCCTGAAAGTGCCGCGGATCCTGAGACGGCCGTCTCCAGCCCCAGCTTTTCCGCAAGGGCAAGCCGCCCCTCATTGATATCGGCGACCGTTACCGATGGAACGCCCTTGGCTTTCAGGGACAGCGCCAGCAGCAGCCCGATCGGCCCGGCGCCGAAGACCAATGCGTTTTCCGATCCCGCGGGACCGGCTTGGAGGCCGGCGCTGCCAAGGCCGTTTAAAACGCAGGCGAGCGGTTCGGCGAGCGCGGCGAGGTAGAAGTCGAGGTCGCCGATCTCATACAGATGGTCGGTCCTGACCAGGCTGTATTCGGCAAAACCGCCATTCTCCGTAACGCCATAGGCTTTCAGGTCGCGGCAGAGATTGGTCAGTCCCTTGCGGCAGGCCCGGCACTCTCCGCAGGGAAGATTGGGATCGACGACGACACGCGCCCCAACGACAAGACCGGAGACATCGCCCGCGACCGCCTCGACCACGCCGGCATATTCATGGCAGGGAACCAGAGGGAAGCGACCCTCGCCGTAACGGCCATGGAGGACGTCGATATCGGTATGGCAGAGGCCGGCCGCGCGCACGCGCACCAGCGCATGGCCGGGCCTCAGTTCCGGCAGCGGCAGCGCCGTGGTGACCGCGACGCCCTTTTCGGTATAACAAATGGATTCCATCTCGCTGGCTCCTGGATTGCCTGGCTGCGGGAGAGCGATCAACTCATCCAGTTGCCGCCGTCGACATTGTATGTCTGGGCGAGAATATAATCGCTATCGGCAGAGGCGAGGAAGACGGCCAGACCCTTGATGTCGTCAGGTGTGGCGAAACGGCCGATCGGAACGGATTTGGCAACTGCCGCCTTCTTCTCGCCCGGCTTCAAGCCCTCCCACTTGGCGAAATGGGCATCGACGACATCCCAATGTTCACCGTCGACGACGCCCGGTGCAATCGCGTTGACGTTGATGCCGTGTTTCACGAGGGCAAGTGCGGCCGACTGCGTTGCCGAGATGATGGCGGCCTTGGAAGCGCAATAGAGAAGCACCAAGGCTTCGCCGCGACGGCCGGCCTGGCTTGCCATGTTGATGATCTTACCGCCCCTGCCCCGCTTGATCATGACGTTCGAGACTGCCTTCATCATGAATAGCGGTCCCTTCAGGTTGATCGAGAAGACGCGGTCATAACTTTCCTCGGTGATGTCGTTGACCGGTGCCATGTCGAAGATGGCGGCATTGTTGATCAGAATGTCGATGCCGCCGAACTCGGCATCGATCGTATTGACGACGGCATCGATCGCAGCAAGATCTGTAACGTCAAGCTGCATTGCCTTGGCTGCGGGGCCGATCGCAGCGGCGGATCTCGTCGCCCGTTCGATGTCAATATCGGCGATGACGACTTTGGCGCCCTCCTTGACGAAGGCTTCGGCGAAGCCCAGTCCGATGCCGCGTGCCCCGCCGGTAATCAGGGCGATCTTGTCTTTCAGTCTCATGTCTGTCTCCATTCAGTCGGCGTAGAGCCGGAAGATCCACGCGGCGCCCGTCCTGTCTGTTATCGGCTCCGGCAGCCAGAAGGTTCCGGCAGCAGCGCTGCCGGAACCTCTCCGGGAGGAACTCGCGGCAGCGCTCGCGAGCACGAACTCACTTCGGGTAGCCTGCCTTTTTCATGTCGCGCTCGACTTGCTTCTGGGCGTTGTCGAGAGCGGCATCGACGGATTGCTGGCCGGACAATGCCGCACCGATCTGTTGACCGACAATGGTGCCGATGCCCTGGAATTCCGGAATGGCGACGAATTGCACGCCGGTATAAGGAACAGGATCCTTGGTCGGCTTTGCCGGATCGGCCGAAAGGATTGCCTTCAACACGGTATCGGCAAAGGGGGCCGCCTTCTGATATTCGGCCAGAGCGTAAGTGGATTTGCGTGTGCCGGGCGGCACGGCGACCCAGCCTTCCTTCTCACCCACCATCTTCACGTAGTCCTTGGAGGTCGCCCATTTCAGGAAGGATTTAGCCGCATCAAGTTTGGTCGAGGTGGCTGGAATCGCCAGGTTCCAGGACCATGACCAGCTCGAGCCGTTGGCGGTGACGGCGACAGGAGCGCGGGTGAAGGCGATCTTGTCGGCGACCTTGCTCTGCTTCGGGTCATAAACGCGGCCGGCAGCCGAGGTCGCATCGATCCACATTGCGCAATGCCCGGTCGAAAACAGCGCCTGGTTTTCGTTAAAGCCGTTACCGATCGCGCCAGGAGGACCGTATTTGGTCATCAACTCGACGTAGTCTGTAATTGCCTTCTTCCAGGGCTCGAAATTGATCTGCGGTTTCCAATCCATGTCGAACCAGCGCCCGCCATAGGAGTTGATCATCGTGCCGAGGAACGCCATGTTCTCGCCCCATCCAGGCTTGCCGCGCAGGCAGATGCCGTATTGTTCCTTGGACTTGTCGGTCAGCTTGGCCGCATATTCCTTGATCTGATCGTAGGTTGGCTCATCCGGCATCTTGATGCCCGCGGCGTCAAAGAGATCCTTGCGATAGAGCGTGAACGAACTTTCCGTATAGAAGGGCACGGCATAGAGCTTGCCGTCGACGGTCAGGCCTGTCTTGATCGGGGCGAGCAGGTCGTCATAGTCGTAGTCGTCGCCGAGGTCGCCAACGGGTGCGAGCCAGCCCTGCTTGCCCCAGATCGGCGCTTCGTAACCGCCGATCGTGATGATGTCGTACTGGCCGCTCTTCGTCGCAATATCGGTGGTGACCTTCTGGCGCAGGACATTTTCCTCCAGAACCACCCAGTTGACCTTATTGCCGGTCTGCTTTTCCCACTCAGGCGACAATTTCTGCATGATGATCATATCGCCATTATTCACGGTGGCCATCGTCAGTTCCTCGGCATCCGCCATCCCGGCGGCCAGCACGAGGCACGCGACGGATGCAGAAAAGATGCAAATGATCTTGCTCATGATTTCGTCCTCCACGGATGTCACGCATAATATTACATGCGTA
This sequence comes from Rhizobium sp. BK049, assembly GCF_014193135.1. Lineage (NCBI taxonomy): Bacteria > Pseudomonadati > Pseudomonadota > Alphaproteobacteria > Hyphomicrobiales > Rhizobiaceae > Rhizobium > Rhizobium sp. BK049. The sequence goes on along the minus strand of NZ_JACHYV010000005.1, from coordinate 124,993 downwards.
AACTTTGTATCCGCTTCTCCAGATTTGTTGTCAAGCGCGTTCCGCTCGCTTAATCTTCTGCTGGATAGAAGCAACAGACGCGCAAGTCCAGCGGCGTTGCGTCATTTTGCAATGCACTGGAAACAAAAAATAAGTATCTGCGGTGCAACACAAATATTACCGTACGTAAACTAATTCTTGACGAACTATGGAACGGCGCGATACGGCCGGATGGCGCGGAAGCGCAGGCATTGATCGGCCCGCATGAAGGAGATTGCAGATGCCATCACGTCCCAAGGCACTTGCGCCAGAGGCGCTCGGACCGACGATCACAATTGGCGAAATTCTGGTGGAGATCATGGCGGCCACGGTCGGAGCCGGCTTCCTCGAGCCGCAATCGCTAACCGGGCCCTATCCGAGTGGCGCGCCGGCCATTTTCATCGATCAGGTCGCGCGCATGGGTGGTGCCGGCGGCATCATCGCCAGCGTCGGCAAGGATGATTTCGGTCGGCAGAACATCGAACGCCTGCGACGGGACGGCGTCGACGTCTCCGCCGTCGCCGTTAAAGAGGACTGGCCGACCGGCAGCGCATTTGTCCGCTATCGATCCGACGGGGCCCGCGATTTCGTCTTCAATATCGGCAGGTCCGCTGCCGGTCAGATCGCTTTGACGCCTGCGGCCGAGGCGCTCGTCGAGCGCGCCGGCCATGTGCACGTTATGGGAACGGCTCTTTCCATTCCCGGCGCCCGCGAGGTGATCCTCTACGCTATCGAGACGGTGCGCGCCCGCGGCGGGTCAGTTTCCCTGGATCCCAATCTCCGTAAGGAGTTGCTGACGGATCATGGCGTCCTGGAAAGTTTCGACAAGGTGCTGGCCGCGGCTGATCTGTTGCTGCCCTCAGGCGACGAGCTTTTCACAGCCGCTGGAGTGAGCGACGAGGCCGCGGCCGTCGCAAGGTTGCTGGAAAGCGGTATCGGTGAAATCGTCCTGAAGCGGGGCGAACAGGGCGCGTCCTTCTTCGGCCGCGATCTCGCGCGCGTCGATTGCGCCGCTTTTGCGGTCGACGAGATCGATCCGACCGGCGCCGGGGATTGCTTCGGCGCAGCCTACCTCACCTGTCGCCGTAAGGGCATGACCCCGGAGGCAGCCCTCCTCCATGCCAATGCAGCCGGCGCCCGCAATGTGACCCGTCTCGGCCCGATGGAAGGCGTTTCCACCCTTGCCGAACTGACGGCCTTCATCACTGAGACCCCGAGGAGATAGACGATGGATCGGATTTTGACCCGTCTTGCAACTGCGCGGCGCGAAGGCACCCCCTTCGGCATTACCTCCGTCTGCTCCGCGCATCCCCTCGTCCTCAGGGCCGCCATCCGGCGGGCGGTGCGCCACGGCGGGCCGGTGCTGATCGAGGCGACCTGCAATCAAGTCAACCATCTCGGCGGCTATACCGGGATGACACCGGAAGACTTTATCCGCTCTGCCGAGCGCGTTGCTACCGAGGAAGGGCTCGACCGTTCACAGATGATCTTCGGGGGCGATCATCTCGGTCCCAATCCATGGCGCAGGGAAAGGCCGGAAGCAGCGTTCGAGAAGGCTGAGGCCATGGTTGAGGCTTATGTCAAAGCGGGGTTCGGCAAGATCCATCTTGACACTTCGATGGGCTGCGCCGGCGAGCCCACCGCACTCGACGACCGGACGATCGCCGAGCGCGCCGCAAGACTGGCGCAGGTCAGCGAAAGGACCGCGAAGGCGGTCGGCGGGCCGCTGCCGCTCTATATTCTCGGCACGGAGGTTCCGGTGCCGGGCGGCGCCGATCATGCTCTCGAAGAACTCCGGCCGACCGCGCCGGAGGCCGCACGCTCGACTATCGCCATTCATCGCGAGATCTTTTCGCGGGCAGGATTGGAAGACGCCTTTTCTCGCGTCATCGCCTTCGTCGTCCAGCCGGGCGTCGAATTCGGCAGTGAAAACGTCATCGGCTACAGGCCAGAGCTTGCGACTGAATTGACCGCACTTCTCGACGAGGAACCGCAATTCGTCTTCGAGGCTCATTCTACGGATTATCAGACGCGCGATGCGCTGACGCGGCTGGTCCAAGACGGCTTCCCGATCCTGAAGGTCGGCCCCGGCCTGACCTTTGCTTTGCGTGAGGCCGCCTATGCGCTCGATATGATCGCCTCGGAGATGGTAGCCGGTTACGGCAACAGGCCGCTTGCGGCCGCGATGGAGGCACTGATGCTGGCAGCACCCGGCGACTGGCAGGTCCATTATCACGGCGACGAGACGGCTTTGCGTCTGCAACGGCACTACAGCTACAGCGATCGTATCCGCTATTACTGGAACAGGCCCGAGGCCGACAAGGCGTTCGAGAGACTGCTCGGCGCACTGCGCGGAAAGACGATCCCGGAGACGCTGCTGCACCAGTATCTGCCGCAGTTTTCGGCGGCCGAAGCCGGCGATCCAGAGACTATATTGATTACCGCGGTCGACCGTGTGCTGGCTGATTACCAGAGGGCCTGCGGCACGGCGCCCTGAACTTTTCCGAGTAAAAAGAGGACGCCTGGCTGCCGGGCGGAGAACCCGCCCTCCCCTCTCCAACGCTTACCGCGTCGTATAGCCGCCATCGATAACAAGCACCTCGCCGGTGATATAACTTGCCGCCGCCGAGCACAGAAAGAGGGCCGCACCCGCCACCTCTTCCGGCTGCCCGACGCGGCCCATCGGCGTCATGCTGCGCCAGGTCGGGAACCAGTCGGGATTGGCGATGCCGCCGCGCGACATGTCGGTCTCGATATAGCCGGGCGCAATGGCATTGACGCGGATGTTCTCGGCGGCGACCTCGCTTGCCAAGCTCTTCGTCATCATGTGGACCGCCGCCTTTGAGGCGTTATAAGCGACCTGGTTCTGCGGAATGTTGGATACGATGCCGGAGATCGAGCCGATATTGAGGATAACGCCGCCGCCCTGGTGCCGCATCGGTGCAAGTGCTGCGCGGCAGGCGCGGAAGACGGCATCGACATTGACAGTCATGATCTCGCGCCAGATGGCATCGGAGAATTCCCCGCTGTCGCCATGAATGGCGATACCGGCATTGTTGACGAGGATATCAAGCCGGCCCGCCCGGGAGAGGGTCTCAGTGACGAGCGCATCGGCGGCATTATCTTTGATCATGTCGGCGGCGACGAAATCGCAATCGACGCCGGCCCTGGCCAGCCGCTCGTCCGCCGCCGCGTTGCGGTTTCTTCCGCTGATGAAGATCTTGGCGCCCGCCTCCCCCAGTGCTTCGGCGATCGCCAGGCCGATGCCGCGCGTGCCGCCCGTCACCAGCGCCACCTGTCCGTCCAGGCGAAATCTGTCGAAGATCATGGCCGTTTCCTTTCTCTGGCTACTAGGGGGCCGGCGCACCTCTCAGATGTCGGTGCTCTGCGGTAGAATGACGAGGTCACGGATGGTGACGTTGCGTGGGCGCGTGAGCATGAAGAGCACCGCTTCGGCCACTTCTTTGGGCTCCATCAAGCCACCGGCGGCGAGTGCCTCGTCGAGCTTCTCCTGCGGCCAGTCGCTGAGAAGGGCGGTCACGACAGGGCCGGGTGCTACGGCGCCGACCCGCAAGCCGTGCTTTGCGACCTGTCGCCTGAGGGTATGGACGAAGGCCTGGACCGCATGTTTGGAAGCCGTATAGATCGGCTCCCAGACCACCGGGATCATCCCGGCGACCGAACTTGTCAGAATGACATCGCCGGTCTTGCGTTCGACCATATGCGGCAGGACGGCGTGCACCGAACGGAAGGCAGCGTTGATGTTCAGGTTGAGCATGCGATCCCAGGCGTCGGGGTCGCCGTCAAGCACTTCGCCGCCGATGTAGGAGCCGGCATTGGCGTGGAAAATGTCCAGCTGGCCCGCCTTCTGCAGAATAGCAGGCATCATTTGCCCTACGCTTATGGGATCCAGAAGATCGATGACTAGGGGAATAGCCTGTTCGCCGAGCTTCGAGCAGACATCTCTCAATGCTTCTTCGTTGCGGTCGATCAGCGCGACCCGCGCGCCTGATGCAAGCATGGTCCTGGCGCACTCCAGGCCAATACCCGACGCGGCCCCGGTAACAGCCGCGACTTTTCCAGACAGATCCTGTCCCATTTTCTTCCTCTGCTTTCCTGTTGATTAGGCCCGGCCGTGCGAAATACGCGATCGGCGTGCCAGCGAGTCGACGATGACGGCGACGGCAAGAACGGCCCCCGTGATCATGTAACGAAGCGATGACGACAGATCGAGGAGCGTGAGACCGCTCGCGATCGACTGAATGACGATGATGCCGAGAAGGGCCGAATAGGCACTGCCGCGTCCGCCGAACAGGCTGGTGCCGCCGATGACCGCCGCAGCGATAGCGTTGAGATTGACGTCGCCCGTGCCGGCCTGCTGACTGGCCGTTGCCAATCGCGCCGCCGAGAGCACACCGCCGGTCGCGGCCAGCAGGGCGCACATGACGAAGGCGCTGGCATAGATACGCGGCACATTGATGCCCGAGCGGCGGGCCGCCTCCCTGTTGCCGCCGACGGCATGCATGGAGCGCCCCCATTTCGTGCGGGTCAGCGCATAATTCATAGCCGCGACGAGGCCGACGAAAAGGCCGAACATCCAGGGAATTCCGCGCGATTGGTTGAGATAGAAGGCTACCGCTTCCAGGGCAACAGTGATCACGACGGCGCGCAGAAGCAGTCCGCTGACGGATTTCGACGACAGTCCGGCGGCCCGCCGCCGCGCCGCGGTGCGGTAGCTGGAGAATAAATACGCAATGCCGGCAAGCGCAATGAGCGTATAGGAGACCGGATCCGGCATGACCATTATCTGCCCGAAATTCACGAGCCACGAGCCATAGGTCAGATTGATCGAGCCGGTCGCTCCGAGAATATAGAGCTGCAGCCCGAGAACGGCGAGCAGTCCCGACAGGGTAGAGACGAAGCTCGGCATGCCGAAGCGGTTGAAGAGGAAGGCGTAAAGTGATCCGATCAAGGCGCCGACCGCCATGGCGGCAAGAATGGCCAGTACCACCGGCCAGCCCTGGTTGATCCAGAAGACGCCGACGAGCGCCGAGGCGAAGCCGCTGACTGAACCGACGGACAGATCGATTTCGCCGACCATCAGGATGCAGACGATGCCGAGCGAGATGACGCCGACCGTCGAACAATCGAACAGCATGTTGACGAGGTTGGCGCTGGAGAGAAACACCGGATTGAGCGCCTGGAACACCGTCCAGATGATCGCCAGGCCGACGATGACTGGCAGCGAGCCGAGGTCGCCCGAGCGGATACGATCCCAGAAGGCGCGGACCCACCCGGCAAGGCTATCGTCATGGCGTACTCTTTCGTCACGCCGATCGAGGAGAACAGGTGCTGCCGGTTCGTTCTCAATGGTCTTCATCATGCCCTGCCCTCCTCGTTCTCTTGGCTTTGCGCCTTGCGGCGCATCGCGCGGCGGGAGACGGAATTGTTGGATGCGCCGGTAATCGCGCTGACGAGCTCTTCGTTGGATGCGTTGGGCATGAAGGTGCCGTTGTTGCGGCCGAGCCGAAGGACGACGATGCGGTCGGCGACGGCCCGCACATCCTCCATGTTATGGCTGATCATGATAACGCCAAGGCCGCGCTCGCGCACGCGCTCGATCAGGTCGAGCACCTCGGCCGTCTGAGCAACGCCGAGCGCGGCGGTGGGTTCGTCGAGCATGATCAGTTTCGGCTCGAGCAGCAGCGACCGGGCGATCGCCACGGTCTGGCGCTGGCCCCCGGAAAGCGAGGCGACGGGCTCGCGCACGCTTGGGATCCGCGCGGAAAGTTCGTTCAGCAGCTTCCAGGCGCGAATCTCCATCGCGACCTCGTCGAGCTGGAAGGGATTGAGCTCCTTGCCGAGAAAGATATTGGCGACGACGTCGAGATTCTCACAAAGCGCCAAATCCTGGAACACGGTCGCAATGCCCAGATTGAGCGCAGCGCTGGGGCTCGACAGATCTGCCTGTTTTCCCTCGAACAGGATGGTGCCCGCGGTCGGCTGGTGGACGCCCGCCAGAATCTTGACCAGCGTTGATTTGCCGGCGCCATTGTCGCCCACAAGCGCCACGACTTCGCCGGCGTGCACGTCGAGTTCGATATCGGTCAGCGCCGACACCGCTCCGAAATTCTTCGAAATTCCACGTAGGCTGAGGACGGGCTGGCGGGGATCAAATTGATGAGAGGTTTCAGACATCGCCTGATCTTTCGGAAAAGCGAAAAAGGAAGCGCGGCCGATGTCGGACGCGCTTCCGTTCGATTTACTTGATGATGCCGAGCTTCTTGCAGCCCTCGGCGTAACGGCCGGTGCAGAGCTCTTCGGCAGTGTTGATCTTCTTGTCGATGATCTCGGCCTTCAAATTCTCGGCAGTGACGACGGCCGGCACGAAAAGCTGCGCCGGCGTGTCGTAGAGCGTCATCTCGGCCTTGACCGTTTCGCCTGCCAGGAGCTTTACGGCGACGTCGGCTGCGGCGGCGGCGACGATTTCGCTCGGCTTGGAGATCGTGTTGTACTGATCCCCTGATATGATGAGCTGCAGCGCCGCGATCGTCGCGTCGTTGCCGGTCACCGGCGGCACGGGATCGACACCGGCGGCCTTGAAGGCTGCGATGGCACCACCGCCGGTGCCGTCATTGGCGGCGACGACGCCGACGATCTGCTTGCCGAAGCGGGTGATCTGTCCGGCGGCCCATTGCTGCGCATTCGCCGGCTGCCAGTTCGGCGTATCGAATTCAGCAAGCGTCTTGTATCCACCGCTCGCCAGACCCTCGTGAATGCCGTCCTTGATCAGGCCGGCAGCAGCATCGGTCGGCGAACCGTTGATCTGCAGAATACCGCCGCTGTCCGTTGGCACGTTCTTCGCCTTCAGATGCTTGACGAGCGATTCCGCAATCGCCTTGCCGATCGCCTTGTTGTCGAAGGAGACATAGAAATCGGCCTTGCCGGTCGGAATCGGGCGGTCATAGGCAATGACCTTGACGCCCTGGCTTTGGGCGAGCTGGACAAGAGATGCGGCCGCCGCCGAATCCACCGGATCCAGCACGATAACTTTGGCACCCTGGGTGATGGCCGAATTGAATTGTTGCTGCTGTTTGGCAATATCGGCATCGGCATTCTGATAGATGACCTTGCACGACGCGCAAAGCTTCTTCATTTCGGCGACGAAGCCCGGATGGTCGTGCTCTTCATAACGGGTCGAGCCTTGGTCGGGCATGAGGAACGCGACGGTCGCATCCGCAACCGCGCTTTGTGCAAAGGCGGAAGTTCCCCCGAGCAAGGACAACATAAGTGCCGCGGCGCCTGCCGCTTTCGTCGAAAATTTCGTCATTTCCATCTCCTCCCATTGGAAAAAATCGTGTAGTCGGTGATTGCAGTGATCTGCTGTGCCGTTCGGCTGAACGAGCGGCGTGCCTGCCCCGGCGGTTTGCTGTTTCTGAGGACAAGCGTCTCCTCTCGCGAGCCGCTCCTCGCGCGCTCACGTTCAAGCCTGCGTCAGTTTGGTTCCTCCTCCTTGTCCTCCCTATTGCCGTCTTCGGCGGACCTTATGCCGCCTTCGCCACGTTGATATTGTCGCCCAACAATCGCCGGAAGCGGGACGGCGTCATGCCTTTTTCCGCGAGAAACTGGCGGTTGAAGTTGGACAGATTGTTGAAGCCGACCTCGAAGCAGATGTCTGTGATCGACGCATGGTCGTCGCTCATCAGGATCTGGCAGGCGAGATTGATTCGTAGGCGTTTCACATATTGCACGAGCGACATGCCGGTATGGCGGCGGAAAGCGCGTGAGAAGGCGCCTGTGGACTGTCCGGCGATCGCAGCGAGATCGGTTTCGTCAAAGGATTTCGTCAGATTTTCTCTGATATAAGCGAGCGCCTTGTTGATGCCGGCCGACATATAGCCCGAGGGATCGGGCAGATAGCTGGGGCTTGCGAGAAGCTGGGCATCCTGCGCCCGGCTGAGCAGCCCGACGATCATCATGAAGAGCTCGATACGGCGTACGCCCTGAGCCTGCTGCACCTCGTTCATTAGCGGCGCCACCTCCCCGCTGGTCTCAGTGCCGAAGAGCACGCCCCGACGGGATGCTTCGAGGACCGGCTCGAAGGGACCGAGCTCGGGCAGCACTTTCATTGTGTCGCTGATAAAATTCTCGCTGAACTGGATGAGCTGGCATCGAAGCGGAATGCTCGATCCCTTCGGGACGTCGCTGATCCAGTTGTGAGGAAGATTGGGGCCAGCCAGCACCAGATTGCCGGGTTCGAACTCGCCAATGAAATCGCCAACGAAATAGCGCCCTGTTGTCGCCACGACGAGATGCAGTTCATATTCCGGATGAAAATGCCAGCGAACGGTGTGATAGGGATAGCCATGCGCCTTCGCTGCGAAGGATTCGCCCGGTCTGATCTGAACGACTTCCAAGTCAGGTTCCATCGCTTCCTCCTCCGGGTGCGGTTCTAAGTCCGCCTGCCAAATTTTCTTTTGGCTCTATTATTAAGGCGAGTGTAGTGGGCTCGCTTCATACCCGCCACCACGATTCCAGGCCAAAACCGATACTTTTTTGATGATTAACGCTACGCAGGCGGCGCAAAGACGACGGCAATCTGCCTTTGGGATCGTCCGAGACTGATCTCAGGCGGCCAGGGCGGCAATCACATTTCTGACCAGCGCAGCCGAAGACAGCCGGCCCGTGGCGCAGCTCGGCGCGCCGATTGCCCCAACGCGAATGGAAACCCCGCCGCGCGCATTGGCGATCGCAAACATCGACTCGTCCGTCAAATCATCGCCGATGGTGATGGGAACGCGGTTCTTGAAGGGATCGGACTGGAAAAAGCGTTCCAGCGCGTCGCCCTTGCTCGACCGTGCCGGTCGCAGCTCGAACACCCTTTTACCGAGCTGCAACGCCCAGTTCGGCCCGGCCAGCTCGGCATAGTGATGCATGCGCTCCTCGAGCACTTTTTCATATTCGGGCGCCAGTCGGTAGTGCGCGGCGACGGCGGCGCCTTTATCTTCAATCAGAACTCCCGGATAATGTTCGGCTTCAGCGGTCAATGCATGTTTCAGCGCCTGGAACTCGGGCGTCGGCTCGACGGTATGCATTCCGGCGGCGCTCCTGATCTCGGCGCCGTGCAGGCCTGCGGTTGGAAATGCAAAGGGTTTGAACAGCTCGTCTGCATAGGCAAGCGAGCGCCCAGTGACCAGTGCCAAGGCGCCGCCGAGCTTGTTCGAAAGGCGATGAAGGTGTCCGGGCAGGTCCTCTGGGACCTCAATCGCGTCCGGCGTAGGCGCAAGGTTGAGCAGCGTTCCGTCGATGTCGAGAAACATCGCCCAGTGCTCCGGTTCCCCCAGCACCAATGAAAGCATTTCCTGCGTAGTGGTGTCGTCCTGCACGGCATTCTCCAAACTCTGCAATCATTGAAGCTAGGTCGCCCGCCGGCAAGGACAAGATGACGTGGCCTGCACGGGAACATCCAAAGGCGGGTCAGCGTTTAATCTCGCCGCCCGTTCAAGCACTCGTGCCGTAAAGGTAAATTGATGGCCAGAAGCAGCTCCAAGAATAGCGAGGAGATCACCGCGCCGTTGGCGCATGGCGCGACTGTTTTGCCGCTGGTGACGATCGACGACTACAACAATGAACTGCGTGACAAGAACGGCTTTGTTGGCGACAACGCCAACAAGAAGACCTTCCAGCAGAAGCTCGACGATTGGAGAAAACACGTCCGCAAATTCGGAGATGACCCGATCGGCAAGGTTGCGACAGCAAAGCTTTCCAAGAAAAAGATCGAGTCTCTGCTGAAAGGGGACGATATGGAGGCCGCCGCACTGGTCCTGGGGGCGGTGGAGGACTTCGCGAAGGACTTTGCCGAGGTCATCGGCAAGTTCCTCAAGGACGAGCGCTGGTTCAAGACGGAGCGTATCGTCGTCGGCGGCGGCTTCAGGCAAAGCCGCTTCGGGGAGCTGGCAATCGCCAGGACCATGGTTCTTCTCAAGGCGGCGGGCATCAATATCGAGGTCACCCCAATCGTCCACCATCCCGACGAGGCGGGACTGATCGGCTCCGTCCACCTCATGCCGCCCTGGATGTTCAAGGGTTACAAAGCGATGCTCGCCGTCGATATCGGCGGCACAAATGTCCGTGCCGGCGTCGTTGAGTTCGGAAAGGAAAAAAGCCCCCATTTTGCAGATGCGGGCGTCTGGGAATCGACCATCTGGCGCCACGCCGACGACGAGCCGAGCCGCAGTGCGACGGTGGAAAGAATGGCGGCGATGCTACAGGAATTGATCGACAAGGCAGAAAAGGCCAATCTCAAGCCGGCTCCGATCATCGGCATCGGCTGTCCCGGCATCATCAAGGCAGACGGCTCGATCGAACGCGGTGGACAGAACCTGCCAGGCGGCAATTGGGAAAGCGACAACTTCAACCTTCCCGCAGCACTGATGAAGGCCATTCCCTCGATCGCCGATCACAGCACCTTCGTGATGATGCACAATGACGCCGTCGTGCAGGGCTTGTCGCAGATCCCTTTCATGGAGGACGTGTCGAGATGGGCGGTGCTGACCATCGGCACGGGATTGGGCAATGCGCATTTTACCAATCGCGAGGGATTGAAAGCGCGATAACCGTGCCACGACGGGGAAGCTTTCGGCAAAGCAATGATCATGTCACCCCGCACAAGCATCGGCCGACGCCGCGTCGCCTTATGGTAAATCACAGGTAAACAACGAAGAATTTGGTAGACGGAAGCAAAGGCGCGCATAAGTTCCGCTAGGAAGAGTGCCGGTTTCAGCAGAGACAGGTCACGGGCGGGCTTGAACCCGATGATAGCCGTACCGATGTGATTCGCATAGCGCAGGGCAAACCTCACATCCATTGCGCTTAATGTCCGTCACGCCAGCTGTTCCTATCTGCAGCTGACTGCGAACTCGGTTGATTGGTTCATCGCGCCGACATTCGGCTGGCTCGCTCGTAGTAGATGTCGTGCAGGCATCACACTGCCGCGCCCAGCAGCGGCGGCGCAACTCAGTCGCGGACGCAAGTCGCGACTCTTGGCAATGCGTATGGCCCGAATAGAACCCGGTTCGGCGCGTCTGTCGAGCATGCCGCGCATCGTCGTTGTCGCAGGCGTATCTCGGGAGTAATGCCTGGTTTAGCCCCCTGCCCTTTTCTGCCACAACTGCAAAAGATGGTGATAACATCGGCGGGCGGTTCTCCGCGCATTCAAATTGCGCTTATCTCCACGTCACGCAAGCTCATATGCAGACGAAAGATATCAGATGAACTTCAAGGGAATAAGCGCACCGATCAATGCAGGCCGTCTCGAACAAATGCTCGGCCTTGCCCCGTCACGCCGCGATCCGGAATCCCAAGATGCAAATGGCAAGGCTTCCCACGTCGAGCCCGTCCGCGGGCTGGAGGTCGAGAGCCTTTGCCGTCCGTCTGCCTATAAATAAGAACGCCATCTGCCTGATCCGGTCTGTACCAAGCGGCGGCGGTTACTCTACGTGAGTCGGCGAAGGCCTCGACGTCGGTCGAGACGTCCTAGCGATAGGGTCGGTGGCTTCGGCCGATGCGGTGTCGCCACCATTGTCAGCTGACAATCGCGCTAAGATTCCGGAATTCCACGCAATTTTTTCGAGGAATTCGGTTTGTTATATATTGGCTAACCAAAAAATCGCTTGACGGAATCGCCAGACTCACGATCATTTGCGCAAAATTGCCCGATTTATCAGGATTTGCGTGAATGCCGACCAAGGCCGCGATTGTTGAGAAAGCCAGAAGAGCGAGTCAAGTCTCGATCGACGAGACGATTGCGCAGGACTCGACGATGCTCAGCAGCCAGCTCCAGGTGCTGTTCGAGCGGTTATTTTCGCCCGATGCCCGCAAATCGCTGCGACGGTTCAGCAGCACCGAGGCCGCCAAGCTGCTCGGCGTCACCGACAGCTATGTTCGCCACCTCACTGCCCAGATGGAAAGCATCAATCCAGAAAAGACGGCGGCCGGCCGCCGCGTCTTCTCGCTCGAAGAAATCCATGCGATGCGCCAGCATCTGGGGCGTACTAAACCTTCCTATCTGCCGACGCGCCGGGTGGGCGACCATCTCCAGGTCATCGCCGTTACCAATTTTAAAGGCGGATCCGGCAAGACGACAACGTCAATCCATCTGGCGCAGTTCCTGGCACTGCGCGGCTATCGTGTGCTCGCCGTCGACCTCGACCCGCAGGCGTCGATGTCGGCGATGCTCGGATATCAGCCGGAGTTCGATGTCGGTGAAGACGAGACACTCTACGGCGCTATCAAATATGACGAGACGCGCCGCGACGTGGCCGACATCGTCCGCCAGACCTATTTCCCCGGCCTCGATCTCATTCCGGGTAATCTCGAACTGCACGAGTTCGAGCATGATACCCCGAAGGCGCTGGCCGACAGCAATCGCGACGACAAGGACATGTTCTTCATGCGGGTCGGCAATGCGCTGCATTCGCTGGAGCAGAGCTACGACGTCGTCATCATCGATTGCCCCCCTACCCTCGGCTTTCTGACGCTGTCTGCTCTCTGCGCTGCGACTGCCGTGCTGATCACCGTGCATCCACAGATGCTCGACGTGGCGTCGATGAACCAGTTCCTGACGATGACCTCCGATCTTCTGGCCGTCGTCAAGCAGGCAGGCGGCAATCTCGAATATGACTGGATGCGCTACCTGATCACCCGTTATGAGTCCAATGACGGTCCGCAGGCGCAGATTGTCGCCTTCCTGCGCAGTTTGTTCGGCGAGCGCGTATTGACCTCGATGATGGTGAAGTCAACGGCGGTTTCGGATGCAGGCCTGTCCAAGCAGACGATCTACGAGGCGGGCCGCGAGACGATGCATCGCCAGACCTATGACCGCGGCGTCGAATCCGTCGACAGCGTCAATGCCGAGGTCGAGCAACTCATCCGCAGTGCATGGAGCAGGACATGAGCCCCAAAGGTCGCGATATCCTGAAGAGCATGGTCGGCGCCGTCGAGCCGGCACGACCGGAGGCGCCAAGCGCGCCGCCGCCGCATCGGCCATCGGGCGCGGTCAAGGCGATGAACCTGTCGCTTGGCCGGCTGGGTGAGGAAGCCGCGGCCGCCAAGGCCCTGCGTGAGTCCCTCGCCTCTGGCGACAAAGTGCTGGAGATCGATCCGGCTGTCGTCGAAATGTCCTTTATCCGCGACCGCATCCCGGTCGACAAGGATCCTGAGTTCGAGCGATTGAAGCAGTCGATCCAGGAAAGCGGACAGCAGGTTCCGATCCTTGTGCGTCCGGACCCGGTAAAGGCCGGGCATTACCAGGCCGCCTATGGCCACCGGCGCTTGCGTGCGGCCGCGGAGATCGGCGTTCCCGTCAAGGCCGTGGTGCGCAAGCTCACGGATGAAGAGCTGATCCTCGCGCAGGGCCAGGAGAACGGGCCGCGTGTCGACCTGAGCTTCATCGAACGGGCTCTGTTTGCGCGACGCATGGATGAACATGGCTTCAGTCGCGACATGATTGCTCAGGCGCTGGCGACGGATAAACCGGAAACGTCACGGCTGCTGCAGGTGGCGCAGACGATCGATCCGGAGATCATTCTTGCCATCGGACCGGCGCCGAAGGTGGGACGCCCCCGCTGGTTGGCCTTTGCCGATAAATTCAGGGCGGCGGGCGGGCGGAAGAAGGCGCAGGCGGCAATCGCTGCCGCTGCTTTCCCAACACTGGAGAGCAATAGCCGCTTCGATGTCATCTGGAAGGCACTGGAGGAGAAGGGATCGCCGCAGCGGGTCGAGCAGACGCTTCGGACGCAAGGCGGCGGGACGCTTGCTTCGGTGAGCCGCTCGGGAAAAACCTTTCGCATCACCGTCAAATCGGCGGCATTTTCGGAATTCCTGGCTCGGCGGCTGGCGGGCCTCGCCGCCGAATTCGAAGAGGAAAATGAGGGAAAATGAACCAGTTAGACTGATTGTCAGCTGACAATTGAACAGGAGATAACGCGCAAAAGAAAAAAGCCCCCGAACGTCACCGTCACGGAAGCTTTCCTCGCAGTCTTGAACACCTCCGAGAATCGCACTTCCGAGAATCGCTGTCAAGAGTTTTTGGCGCCGTTCAGGCGAGCGGATTTCTTTTGCCTCATTGAGGTGGAAGAGATGGAAACCGGAAGTATAACGACGCCCTTCGGGCGGCGGTCGATGACGCTTGGAATGCTCGCAAACCAGGTCATGGCAGGTGAGATCAAGCCTGATCAGTCGGTGGATAAATGGAAATTGTTTCGCGCGCTGTGCGAAGCAAAGCCGCTGCTCGGCATCACCGATCGCGCACTGGCGGTGCTCAATGCTTTGTTGAGCTTTTATCCGAAGAACGAACTGGCCCAGGAAAACGGCTTGATCGTCTTCCCCTCGAATATCCAGCTGTCCCTCCGAACACATGGCATGGCCGAACAGACCGTGCGGCGCCATCTTGCCGCACTTGTCGAGGCGGGGCTTCTGTTGCGCAAGGACAGTCCTAATGGCAAGCGCTATGTCCGCAGGGACAGGGCAGGGGAGGTCAACGAGGCCTTCGGCTTCTCGCTGGCGCCGCTGCTTGCTCGCGCCGAGGAGATCGAGCAGCTCGCCGCCGAGGTAATGGCCGAGCGCTTGCATGTCCAGCGCCTGCGCGAACGCATGACTCTTTGCCGCCGTGATATCGCAAAGCTGATCGAAGCGGCTGTCGACGAAGACGTTCAGGGGGATTGGCAGGGGCTATATCGGGAATTTCGGGACCTGGTCGAAGGCCTGCCGAGGTCGCCGACGACAGCGCAGCTCGAGCAGTTGCTCGATGAATTGACAGCGCTTCGGGCAGATATCCTTAACCGGTTGGAGACCCGGATTAAATCCACGAAACAAAGCGGCAATGCCTGTCATATCGAGCGTCACATACAGAATTCAAACCCCGAATCCACCTCTGAATTTGAACCAAGCTTCGAAACGAAGCAGGGCGCAATGCCGGAGCAAGACGACGGGCGTGGGGCCGTGATGTTGGAAAGGGGGAGGGATGCGACGACCCATCCGATCGGACAGGAGGAGCGGCAAAGTCGACGGGAGGGCGGCGGCGATGACTCCGGCGGCCTGAAATCCTTCCCGCTTGGCCTGGTTCTGCAGGCCTGCCCGGAAATCCTGGCCTACGGGCCGGGTGGCGTGATCCGCAATTGGCGCGACCTGATGAGCGCCGCCGTCACGGTTCGGTCAATGCTCGGCGTCAGCCCGTCAGCCTATGAGGAGGCGGCAAGCGTGATGGGGGCGGAAAACGCCGCGACCGTGATGGCATGCATCCTGGAACGCGGGGGCCACATCAATTCAGCCGGCGGATATCTTCGCGACCTGACGCGGCGAAGCGAAAAGGGAGAATTCGCGATCGGTTCGATGCTGATGGCGCTCCTGCGGGCGAATGCGCCAGCCGGCCGAAAGGCTGGATAGGTGTTAGGCGGTCGGGTGGACGCCGGCGAGTCTGTCGAAACGGGAGAGGGACGGTGTGCTGGATTTCAGCGGATAAGTCTTCGCTCGAGGAAGGCCTGCATGTCGCGGCGTTCGTCCACCACGCAATAGACGGCGACTTCGGTGCCGATGATGCGATAGATCATACGCCAGGGTCTATGGTGCAGTTCCCGGTATTCGGAGATACCGGTGCTGACCAGTTCATTTGGGATATTTCCGCGGGCGGGGAATTCTTCGAGACCGGCACAGGCGTTCTCGATTTCCAGGATGTGTTCCGCCATTTCCGTGCCGTCGCGACCGGCGATGAAACGATGGAGTTCCTCGACGTCAGGACTGGCTGGCGGCCAGACGCTTGCGAATGTGCGCGAAGGATTCCGCAGCGGGGCGCGTCTTGCCTTCCTCGACTTGCCGATTGGTGAGCGCCAGCACCTTCAGGAGCGCCATGGTCTCCTGCGTTTCTTCATACTGGCCGACATCCTGAAGGATCGCTTTCGCCTCGCCATGAAGGCTAATGACGACAGGCTGTCGGGTTGTCCTTCAGCGTCCGGATGATTTCGGGCGCATGCGCCTTGAGTAGCTGATCGGCTTGACCTGTTCTGACAGCTTCAGGCGGTTCTCCCTTTCGACCAGAAATCATTAAGTAGTCAAGCGGAAGAGTTCCGGCCAGTCACTCGAACATGCGACCTGGCCGTTCAGGCGCGCCTGCTTTTTTCCACTCAGTGGCTCTGAAAGAGAATGTCATTTCTTATAATGAACGTTGTCTACTGATTTTATAGATTAAGTTTTGCAACCATTGAGTGGATCGGCGCGTCATGACCTACGTCCTCAGCCTTCTCGACAAAAGCCCGATCGAACAGGGCCTTTCCGCTGCCGATGCGCTGAGGGCGACGGTAAAGATTGCAGCCCGCGCCGAGGAACTTGGTTATCACCGTTTCTGGGTCGCCGAACACCACAACATGTCTAATCTGGCGAGCTCCGCGCCGGAGGCGCTGATCGCCTATCTTCTTGCTAGGACCTCGAAGATCCGCGTTGGCTCCGGCGGGGTCATGCTGCAGCATTACAGCGCCTACAAGGTTGCCGAGACCTTCAATCTATTGGCCTCGCTTGCGCCTGGTCGAGTCGATCTTGGCGTCGGCAAGGCGCCGGGGGGCTTTCCGCTATCGACACGGGCCCTGCAGCTAGCTGTCGATCCGTCCAGGAAGCCGGATTTTGCGAGCCAGCTTTCCGACCTCAATACCTATCTCGCCGCAGATCCCAATAGCGACGGCGCGCAGGCGACCCCTTTGCCGCCGATGGCTCCTGAACGTTTCCTGCTCGGCGCTAGCGTCGAGAGCGCGAGACTCGCAGCGGAGAAGGGCTGGGAACTCGTCTTCGCCGGCCACCTGAACGGTGATCCTGACAATCTCAACAAGACGTTCGAGGCCTATGAGCAGGCATCCGGCGGTAAGCGCCCGATCCTCGCGCTCGCAGCCTTTGCCGCCGAAAGCGAGGAATATGCCCGTGAGCGCGTCGGCAATCTGCGCATCGTCAAGGTGTTCCTGCCGAACGGCCAGACCGTCAATGTTGGCAGTGAAGAGCAGGCGGCCGAATTTGCCCGTCAGGCCGGCGTCACCGATTACCGTATCGAGGAGAAGGTGCCGAGCGTGCTCCACGGCACGGCAAAGCAGATCCGCGGGGAGCTGGATGAGCTTCACCGCCGCTACGGCGTCAAGGAGTTCGTGCTCGACACGCCGGCGCTTTCAACCGCCGACCGCCTTGCCTCCATCGAGCTGCTCGCCGCTGAGCGGCTTTCCCTCGTCGCCTGACCCGTTCCAAGGAGGATCGATCCCATGGTTCAAAAACACGTCACGTTCGGCATTATGCTGCAGGGGCCTGGCGGCCATATGAATGCCTGGAAACATCCGAGCGTCCCGGCCGATGCGAGCGTCAATTTCGACTTCTTCGTCGAGACGGCGCGCAAGGCGGAGGCAGCCGGCATCGCCTTCGCCTTCGTCGCCGACGGACTCTATATCAACGAGCAGTCGATCCCGCATTTCCTCAACCGGTTCGAGCCGATCGCCATTCTCTCGGCGTTGGCGGCCTCGACCTCGAAGATCGGCCTTGTCGGCACGGTCTCGACCTCTTACAGCGATCCCTTCACCATCGCTCGCCAGTTCGCCTCGATCGATCTCATCAGCGGCGGCAGGGCAGGGTGGAACGCGGTGACCTCGCCTCTCGAGGGTTCGGGTCGCAATTACAGCCGCGAGCATCCCGAGCATGAGCTGCGCTACGAGATCGCCGAGGATTATATCGATGCGATCAAGGGCCTCTGGGATTCGTGGGACGACGATGCTTTCGTGCGCAATCGCGAGACCGGCGTGTTTGTCGACAAGACGAAGATGCACCGCCTCAATCACAAGGGCCGCTTCTTCCGCATCGAGGGGCCGCTCAACATCGGCCGTTCGAAGCAGGGTCAGCCCGTCGTCTTCCAGGCCGGTGCTTCTGATTCCGGCATCAGACTGGCCGGCAAGCATGCCGATGCCGTCTTCACCAATGGCGGGCCGTTTGAAGAGGCTCAGGCCTTCTATCGCCAGCTGAAGGACAGCGTGATTGCACATGGCCGCAGTGCTACCGAAGTCGGTGTCTATCCGGGCATCGGGCCGATCGTCGGCGCGACCGCCGATGAGGCGGAAGCCAAGTACCAGGCGATCCGCAACCTCGTTACGATCGAGGAGGCGCTTCTCTATCTCGGCCGCTTCTTCGATCACCATGATTTCAGCGTCTATCCGCTCGACGAAGAGTTCCCCGAACTCGGCGATATCGGCAGGAACAATTTCCGCGCTACCACCGATCGTATCAAAAGGACGGCGCGGGAAAAGGGGCTGACGCTCCGCCAGGTCGCGCTCGATGTAGCGACGCCGCGCACCGCCTTCATCGGCACCGCCGAGCATATCGCAGAAGAGATCATCCGCTGGGTGGATCATGGCGCCGCTGACGGCTTCATCCTGGGCTTTCCCGTCATTGCCGAGGGCTTCGACGATTTTGCCAGATACGTCCTGCCGATCCTCACCGAGCGCGGCTATTTCGATCCTGTCCTCAGGGGCGCGACGCTGCGCGACCATCTGGGACTACCCTTCCGTGAAAGCCGCTATGCGACCGCGGCGGGGGAGTTCGAACGCGGAAAGGCAGTCGGCGCCTGAGGCGCCGGCGAACCCGCCATGGATGTCATCGCTCAGAACCCGCGCAGCAATGATCCGGTCGAGAAGGGCATCGCCCGCTATCTCGATGAGATCATCGCGCTACGCCATGATCTGCACCAATATCCCGAGCTTGCGTTCCAGGAACTGAGGACCAGCAAGCTCGTGGCTTCCCGCCTTTCCTCCTGGGGCTACGAGGTGGCGACGGGCATCGCCGGTACCGGCATCGTCGCCACCCTCAGACGTGGCGAAGGCAAGAAGCAGGTCGGCATTCGGGCCGATATGGATGCACTGCCGATCGAGGAGGCCACCGACCTTGCCTATGCCAGCAGCAATCCCGGCGTCATGCATGCCTGCGGCCATGACGGGCATACCTCAATCCTGCTTGCCGCCGCCCGCTATCTCGCCGAAAGCGGCAATTTCAGCGGCACGCTCAGGCTGATCTTCCAGCCGGCCGAGGAGATCGGCGCGGGCGCCCGCAAGATGATTTCGGAAGGGCTGTTCGAACGCTTTCCTGTCGATGCGGTCTTCGGGTTGCACAACTGGCCGGGTGTCCCTGCAGGCCAGTTCGGCTTTGTCACAGGCCCCGCCATGGCCTCGGTCGACCAGGCGGTGATCAGGATCCTCGGCAAGGGTGGCCACGGTGCCGAACCTCACCGCGCCGTCGACCCGGTATTGGCTTCCGCCTCCTTCATCACCGCGCTGCAGAGTGTCGTCTCTCGGAATGTCGATCCGCAGGACATGGCCGTCGCCACAGTCGGCTCGATCCATGCGGGCTCCGCCTCGAACGTAATTCCCGAAAGCGTCGAGATGAAGCTCACCATGCGGGCCTTCAGCGAGACGGTCCGGCAGCTTCTGCAGGAGCGCATTCCGGCCCTTGCTCGCGCCCAGGCCGAAAGCTTCGGCGCGGAAGCGGATGTGAACTACCGGCTCGGTTTTCCGGCGCTGGTCAACCACGCCAAGGAGACGGCCTTCGCCCGCGACGTCGCCTATGACGCGCTCGGCCTCGCCGCGATCGAGAAGGATTTCCGGCCGAGAACCGCGAGCGAGGATTTCGCCTTCATGCTGCAGGCCAATCCCGGCAGCTACCTCTTCGTCGGTAATGGCGACAGCGCTCCTCTCCACAGCGCCCACTACGATTTCAACGACGCGATCATTGCGCCCGCCGCCCGCTACTGGGTCCGGCTCGCAGAAACCTTCCTCACTGAAGACAACGGGTGATGAACGATATGAGCGATACGTTTCTCTATACGAGCCCTCTTGATCTGCGCGCCAAGCCGCTGATTGATGAACTGATCCACGAATATGACAGCCGCTACGGCACCTATTTCAACGCCGAAGGCGCTACAGCCGAATTGAATCGCTACCCCCCTGAAGCCTTCGCGCCGCCCCACGGCAATTTTCTGCTGCTGATCCGCAATGGCGAAACCATCGGCGGCGGCGCCTTCAAGCATTACGACGATCGCACGGCCGAGTTCAAACGCATCTGGACACGTTCGGATCTGCGCCGTCAGGGCCTTGCCCGCAAGGTGCTGGTGGAGCTGGAGGCCCAGGCGGCCCGTCAAGGTTATGGCAGGATCTATCTGACGACCGGTTTCCGCCAGCCCGAGGCCGTCGGACTTTATCTGAACTATGGCTACACCGCGCTCTTCGACACGGCAGTCGATCCCGAGATCTACAAGAGCCTGCCCTTCGAGAAGGACATCACCCATCTCTCCGTGCCGGCTTTCGAAAGCGAACCGCGCCTGAAAGTGGCCGGCTGAAATCTCTGAAACGGCAAGTCAGACAATCATAAAAGGGAAATGAGAATGGCACTGACGACGGATTTTGCGGGCCTTGAGCCCGGCAGCAGGACGGCAGAACCCAGGCAGGACACTTCCCGTTACCGCATCGTCCCGGCCCGCCATCCCGAGCGGTTGGCCGGCACGATATTCGCCGCCATCGTCATCGTCGCGGTGCTCTATTCCACCTTCACCAATCCACGCTGGGGTTGGGGCGTCTTTGCCGAATGGTTTTTCGCCGAACCCGTGCTCGTCGGTCTTGGCAGGACGCTGCTCCTGACTGCGCTCGCCGCCGTTTCGGGTTCCATCCTCGGAACGGCTCTGGCGCTCGCCCGCGTTTCAAAGTCGCCGCTGCTGTCAGGCCTTTCCTGGGGCTACATCTGGCTGCTGCGCTCGATTCCTGTGATCGTGCTGCTGTTGATATTGAACAATCTCGGCTATCTCTACGAAACTATCAGGATCGGCGTTCCCTTCACCGACACGCTGCTGTTCGACTACCCCACCGTACAATTGCTGACGCCCTTTGCTGCCGCTTATCTCGGCCTCACGCTCAACCAGTCGGCCTTCTTCGCCGAGATCGTTCGAGGCGGCATTTTGTCGGTGGACCAAGGGCAGCTGGAAGCCGCCGCCGCGCTTGGTCTACCGCGCCGCCGCCAGGCCTTCCGCATCGTGCTGCCGCAAGCCATGCGCTCCATCCTGCCGACCGGCTTCAACGAGCTCATAGGTTTGGCGAAAAGCACCTCTATGGTCTATGTGCTGGCGCTGCCCGAGCTCTTTTACACCGTCCAGGTGATCTACCGCCGCAATCTCGAAGTCATCCCGCTGCTGATGGTCGCAACCGTCTGGTATTTGATCATCATGACCGTGCTCTCGGTCGCCCAGCACTATATCGAGCGCTATTTCTCCAAGGGCGCCGTGCGCAATCCGACGCCGCTGCCCTTCGAGGCGTTCCTGGAGCGCTTCCGCCGACCGTTGCCGGCCCTTGACAACACGACCGAGACGACTCGCAATCTCGGTTTTCATGACGCGACGGCACTGCGGACAGGCGGTGCGGTGCGCATCCACGGTATCTCCAAAAGCTTCGGTCCATTGAAGGTGCTCGACGACGTCGAGCTCAACCTGGCGGCCGGCAGCGTGACCGCCATCCTGGGTCCTTCCGGTTCGGGAAAGTCGACCCTGCTGCGCTCCATCAACCACCTGGAGCGTGTCGACGAGGGCTTCATCTCGGTCGACGGCGATTTCGTCGGCTACAGCAGGAAAGGCGATACGCTCTATGAGCTCAAGGAAAGGGATATCCTCAAGCGCCGTGCCGATATCGGCATGGTCTTCCAGAGCTTCAACCTCTTCCCGCATCTGACCGTGCTCGAAAACTTGATCGAGGCGCCGATCCAGGTCCGCGGCATCGGCCGTGAAGAAGCCGTGCAGCTGGCGCAGGAGCTTCTCGCCCGTGTCGGCCTCAGCGACAAGATCAACGCCTATCCGCGCCAACTTTCCGGCGGCCAGCAGCAGCGCGTGGCGATCGCCCGGGCACTGGCGCTCCGCCCCAAGGTGCTGCTGTTCGACGAACCGACCTCCGCGCTCGATCCCGAACTGGTCGGGGAAGTGCTCGACGTCATCAAGGAGCTCGCCCGCACCGGCACGACGCTCGTCATCGTCACCCATGAAATCGGTTTTGCCCGCGAGGTCGCCGACACCGTCGTCTTCATGGAAAGCGGCCGTATTCTTGAGGCCGGCCCGCCGGCCCGGATTTTCACGCAGGCCGAGCATCCCCGCACACGCGAGTTCCTCGCCAAGGTTCTCTAGCGCCGACAGCGTTGGTGAAGGCCGGGCCGCGACGGGCTGCTCTGGTCGAATGACAACAAATACAATCTTAAGATGAAACGGAGAAGGGGCATGACATTTACAGATAGAGTAAAGCTTTTGATTGCAGGAGCCGTCACCATTGGTGCGATCGGTTTCGGCTCCGCTCAGGCGCAGCAGAAGTTCGATCTCAGCCCCGAACAGCCGAACCGGCTGCGGGTGGAAAAGAACGAGAAGCGCATTGCCGAAATCAAGGACTTCAAGTTTGTCGAAAACGGCGTCTTCACCGTCGGCATTAGCACGAGCGGCAATCTGCCGCTGCACGACTATGCCTCCGATTCCAAGACCGTTATCGGCTATGACGTCGATCTCGCGCACGCGATCGCCGACAGTCTGGGCTTGAAGCTCAATCTCGTGTCCGTCGCATGGGCGGATTGGCCGCTCGGGCTCACTTCCGGCAAGTTCGACGCGGTGATATCGAACGTGACGGTCACGGAAGAGCGTAAGGAAAAGTTCGATTTCTCGACCTATCGCAAGGATGAGCTCGGTTTCTACGTCAGGGCCGATAACCCGATCACTTCGATCAAGGAGCCAAAGGATATTGCGGGGCTGAAGGTCATCACAGATGCTGGCACCAACCAGGAGAAGATCCTTCTGGAGTGGGATCGGCGGAATGTCGCGGCCGGCCTGAAGCCGATCGAGGTGCAATATTACGACGACGACGCCGTCAAGGATCTCGCCGTCCAGTCCGGCAGGGCCGACGCCGTCTTCAGCGTCAACGCGACCCAGGCCTATGCGGCGGGTATTAATGGCAAGACCAAGCTCGTCGGCACGGTCAGCGGCGGTTGGCCGATCACCGCCGAAATCGCAGTCACCACGCGCAAGGGCAGCGGCCTTGCCGCACCCGTGACCGATGTCGTCAACGACCTGATCGCCAGCGGCGCCTATAAGAAGATCCTCGACAGCTGGAATCTCGGTCCCGAGGCGATCGACAAGGCTCAGACCAACCCGCCCGGCCTGCCGAAGAGCGGTTCGTAATAGTCGGCTTACGGACCGGCATCTCGCCGGTCCGTCTCTGACTTTCTAGGCAAACGGAGACATATCGAGCGTGACGACCTTTCCAGCAATCCGTACCCTCTTCCTCACAGCTCTGACGGCAATCTTGACCGGGCTCGGCGCAGCACATGCCTCCGATGAATTCGACTTGAGCCCGCAGCAGCCGGCCAGGCTTCATGCCGCCAGGAACGATGCGGCCGTCGCCGCGATCCCGAAGGATTTCAAGTTCGTCACGCCTGGCAAGTTCACCATCGCCGTCAGCCCCGGCGGTCCGCCGCTTGCCACCTATGCCACCGACGCCAAGACCGTGGTGGGGGCCGATCCCGACTATGCCTATGCCATCGCCGATAGCCTCGGCCTGACGCTAGAGATCGTGCCGGTCGCCTGGATCGACTGGCCGCTCGGCCTTACCTCGGGCAAATACGATGCCGTCATCTCCAATGTCGGTGTGACCGAGCAGCGCAAGGAGAAGTTTGATTTCTCCACCTACCGCCAGGGCCTGCATGGTATCTTCGTGAAATCCGATAGTCCCATCACCTCGATCAAGGAGCCGAAGGATGCAGCGGGCCTCAGGATCATCGTCGGCGCCGGCACCAACCAGGAGCGCATCCTGGTGAAGTGGAGCGAAGAGGACGTCGCCGCCGGTCTGAAGCCGATCGAGCTGCAATATTACGACGATGAGGCGGCGAGCCTGCTTGCGCTTCGTTCCGGCCGGGCCGATGTCATCGTTCAGCCGCATGCCCAGCTCGTCTTCATTGCTGCCCGCGACAAGAACATCAAGCGCGTCGGCACGCTGAGCGCAGGCTGGCCAGATCGTTCTGATGTCGCCATCGCCACCCGCAAGGGAAGCGGGCTCGCCGATGCGCTGACCATCGCCACGAATGGCCTGATCCAGGACGGAACGTACAAACGGATACTCGAACACTGGCATCTTTCCGAGGAAGCCTTGCCCGCATCCGAGACCAATCCGCCCGGCCTGCCGAAATATTGATCAGGATGGCATGACATGAGCGGTCGCGATATATCGATCAGCCATATCGGCTTCCTCACCCCCGGCAATTATCCCGACGATGATCCCTTGTCGGGATTGGAGCAGACGCTTCAGCAACTGCAATATGGCGAGGAGCTGGGCTTCGACAGCGCCTGGGTCCGCCAGCGGCATCTGGAGCCGGGGATCTCGTCCGCCAGCGCATTTCTGGCGGCGGCCACACAGCGCACCAGCCGGATCGAGCTCGGGACCGCGGTCATTCCGATCGGCTATGAAAGCCCGTATCGGCTGGCCGAAGATCTTGCGACGGTCGATGTCCTCTCACGCGGACGGCTGAACATCGGCGTCAGTGCCGGCCGGCCGCTGCATGCCGAACTGATCGGCCCGCTCGCCTTCGACGGCGACTGGACGCGTTACGATTTCTCGCATGATCGCGTTCTGCGCTTTGCCGATAATCTGCGCGGCGTCTATCTCGGAGATGATGAAACCTTGATCAAGACGCCCTTCGGCCCGCAGCGGCCGCGCCTACAGCCTTTTGCCAAAGGTTTGATCGACCGCATCTGGTATGGCGGCGGGTCGCAGCGCTCGGCCGAATGGGCCGGCCGCAATGGCTTCAACCTGTTGACCGGCAACGTCATAACGGGGGAGGGGACCGACGATTTCTTCGTCGCCCAATCCAGGCTCATAGAAACCTATCACGCCACCGGAACTGAGCGCCGCGTCGCTCTCGGCCGCGTCATAGTGCCTTTCGACAGCGCCGACGCGGCAACGCGCCGTCGTTACCGCGATTATGCCGATGGCCGTCACGAGCGCACGCTCTCGCCGCAAGGCGACCGGCGCACCTTGTTCGCCCGGGATATCGTCGGCACGTCGGAGGAGATATTGGAGCGGCTATTTTCAGACCCGATTCTGCCCGAGGTTAGTGAGCTGCGGCTCGAACTTCCTTACGAGTTCGAGCACGAGCAATATCGCCAGATCCTCCACGATTTCGTGACGGCAATCGCACCCGAACTAGGATGGAAAGCGCAAGTCAGAATTCGCGCCGCTTCCTAAATCTCGCCAAACCGATGATCTGCGCCATTCGATGGCTGAACAATCACTCTACGAGGAACATTCATCAGTGACCAAAACGGTAGAATACTTCTTTTCCATCGGCTCGCCCTGGTCATACATCGGTTTCGACGCCTTTACCGAGCTGGCGGCGCAGAACGACGTCCTCATCACTCCCTATTTGACGACGGTGGTCGAGGAAAACGGCGGCATCTTTTCCCGCAACCGCCCAGAAATCCGCCGCGCTTACTGGACTCGGGATCTCAAACGCTGGGCCGGTGTGCGCGGCAAGGAATTGTTCCTCGAGCATCGCCCCGAGCTCAGCGACCCAACACCGGCGTCCCTCTTCGTGATCGCGGCCTATCTCGACGGGCAGGACTGGATCGGCGTGGCCCGTGCTCTTCAGCATGCCTTCTGGAGCGAGGCGAAGGATATAGGCAAGGCGGATGTGCGCGAGTCGATCGTTAACGCCGCCGGTTTCAATGGCACTGTGCTGCTCAGGCGCCAGGCTGACGACGATGTTCAGAACAAATGGTCGGCCGACCGCGTGCATGCGCGCGACAGCGGCGTCTTCGGCTTCCCAACCTACGTCCATGACGGCGAACTCTATTGGGGGCAGGACAATCTTCCTTTTCTCGAACGTCATCTCCGCGGCGACAGGCCTTAGAGACGGATTTTTTCAGAGAAGTCTATAAAATAGATGGTCTTTGTTCCCTGCTGCTGATGGCCTTCGCTAGATTGGCGTGGTTGATGGGGAAAATCGCACGCATGCCCGACAGGATTTCACAGGCGGCCGGAGCCATTCCGCGTTCGACGGAATGGCCGACCGTCATTCTCGCGCTCGTCATCCATGGCGGATTTCTTGCGCTCACCTGGTGGTGGCAATCACTGCCGGCGATCGTGGCCGTCTTCGCGGGCGGCTGGCTGATTGCCTGGCATGGTTCCCTCCAGCACGAGGTTATCCACGGCCATCCGACCGGAAAGCGATGGATAAACGACGCGATCGGATCGATACCGCTGTCGCTCTGGCTGCCTTATCCGATCTATAGGGAAAGCCATCTGGAGCATCATCGCGACGAATATCTGACCGATCCGATCGAGGATCCTGAATCGTCCTATTTCACCAAGGCCGCCTGGCAACAGCTCGGCGCAGCCGGCAGGCTGCTGGCGCGGTGGAACACTACCCTGTTCGGCCGTTTGACCATCGGCCCTGCGGTGATGCTGTTGAGTTTCCTTGGGCAGGAATGGCGGCTGATGTGGGCGAACGCACCGGGAAGGCGGCGGATATGGGCGGTGCACGGTGCCGGCGTCGCCGCCGTCCTTGTCTGGGCGACGGTCCTCTGCGGCGTGCCGGTCTGGCTTTATCTCGGTTTCGTCTATGTTGGCGCAGCGATGACGCGGCTCAGATCCTATGCCGAGCACAGATATGCCGAAAGCCATCAGGAACGCACCGCCATCGTCGAAAACAGCCACCTCTTCGGCTTGCTGTTCCTCTATAACAATCTGCACGTCCTCCATCATCGCCGGCCCGGAATTTCCTGGTATCGCCTTCCCAAGATCTATCGCCACAATCGCGAAACGCTCGTTCGCTCCAATGGCGGGCTTGTCTATGACGGCTATTGGGACATTGCCCGTCGCTTCCTCCTGAAGCCGCACGACGATCCGACGCACCCCCGTCATTCATAGAGCCGCGCTCCCGGTGCAGCGAGGGCGCGCTCGTCATGGCACGCGCGCTTGACCGTGAGCTGCCGGGAAGGGCGAAGCGCCTGCCGCGCCGTGGGGCAAGTATAACGGATAGAATTCTGTTATATTATCTGTGTTGCGCAGTCCTGCCGCAACCATTCCATTCTATTGGAGGAAAAGATAAAGGAAGAATTTTTTATATTGTTTGCTGCAAATGGTTCTTTTATCTCCCGCTTCATCGAAACGCGAAACGCCGCTATTTACCGGAGAGAGACGATGAACCCCGCCATGAACATGATGCCGATGATGAACAACATGATGCCCGCCATGATGAACCCGATGATGGGTGGCATGATGCCGATGATGTCGGGCATGCCCATGATGCCTATGATGAATGGCGCGATGATGCCGATGATGATGATGATGGGCTCGATGAAGTGCTCCATGACGGCAGAAGGCATGGTCTGCGAAATGAAGCCGATGGAAGGCATGGACAAGGACATGTTCATGGAATGCTGCAAGCGCATGATGTCCATGATGTCGGGCGGCATGCCCGTCATGATGAATTGCGGCGGCATGATGATGTGCTGCATGATGGCGGCCTGAGCCATCCGCCTCCAGCGCACCTGCAAGATGCGCCCAAAGAAATGACCGAAAGCCTCCGGAGACGGGGGCTTTTTGCGTCAGACGCGAACGTCTTCGAGATAGGTCGTCACTAGGTAGAGAATCGCCTCCGTTCCGGTCATGTTTCGGTAGAGGTGAGGCACGTCAGCATCGAAAATGACGGCGTCGCCTTCACCGAGGATATGCGGCGCCTGCCTGCCGGCAATGATTTCGACCGTGCCTTGCGCGACGACCAGATTTTCGACCGTTCCATGCTGATGGGCGTCGGCGTTTTCGGTGTGGTGCGGAGCAATCCTTAGCTCGTAGAATTCCACCTTCCTCTCTCCTTCGAAGGGAAAAAGAGCCCGCGTCTGAAAGCGCCCGTCGGAAGAGGCGAGGATTTTTGATTTTGCCCGCGGCACGGCAACGATCGGGGTTTCGCCGCGTTCGGCGATAAGAGCGGCGCAGGGAATGCCGAGTGCAAGCGCGATCTTCGAGAGGATGGTTAAGGTCGGGCTGCTCTTGCCGGTCTCGATCTGGCCGAGCATCGCGCGGCTGACACCGGCGATCTTTGCCAGCCTGTCGAGAGAATAGCCACGCCGGGTGCGAATGCGCCGCAGGTTCTGTCCTGTCTGAGCCGTGATCTCGTCGGCAGTCTCTCTCGCCTCGCCGCCGGAAAGAAGCACGTGATCAGGCGCCATGTCCTGCGATGCCCATGGCCATGACCGGGACGAAACCCCAATACGGCACCCACATGAGGACCGGCTGCATCGCAAAGGATACCGGAGCGAATGGCTTCATCGCATCAGCATGTTTACTGCGCGACTGCCGGTAGGCCTGGAAATCGATGACATCAGCCGTCTGCACTGGCATGGAAAGCTCCCGCTAAAATCTATAAGAAAGCTATAGTTTTTCTCGCATGAGGGGCAGGACGTCTCGTCCAATCGTCAGGCTCAACCGGAAATCTTATACCAATAATATTCGATCTTGCGGCAAAGCCATTTATGGCGGCATTCGCAGAGCCTCTTGCCATAGCTTCGTCGTATAGGCGTCCCGTTTTCAGAGGTCTTCATCACAGCCGGGCCTGTTCCCATCGCTGCGGTCGAGTGCGGCTCCAGAGATCGCTAATTCCGGATGATGTCGTGATGCATCTTATGCGTGCCGGATCGGTGGCGGATGTTTTTTTCAACGATAAGAGCAACGAGGAACGCTCGTTCCTTTTATCTATCAATTTTGTAGACAATAATTGACCAACCTTAAGAGAGGAAAAACAATGTCAGGATTCAAACTCGTCGGCATTGCTGGCAGCTTCAATCGGCCTTCCAAGACACTGGCTCTGGTCCGGCATGTCGCCGAACTTGCGACCGATCGATACGGCTTTACGAGCAAGACCTATGATCTGCATGATGTCGGCCCGTCGCTCGGCAGCGCCTTGTGGCGCAAGGACCTTGACGAGCAGGCCAAGCATGTCATCGACGAAATCGTGCATGCGGATGCCTTGATCGTCGGTTCGCCGACCTACAAGGGTTCCTATCCCGGCCATTTCAAACACCTCATCGATCTGATCGACCCGCATGAACTGCGGGCGAAGCCGATCATCATCACGGCGACGGGCGGCGGCGACCGGCATGCGCTGATGGTCGAGCATCAGCTTCGGCCGCTCTTCGGGTTTTTCATGGCCCATACCTTGCCGACGGCCGTCTACGCCTCCGACCGCGATTTTTCCGACTGTGCGGTCTCCTCGGACGCGCTTTCGAACCGGATCGGCGAGGTGGTCGGGGAACTGGCTGCTTTCTTCCCGGAGGTGAAGCCGGCGCTGGCGGCGGCCGAATAGGATCGCCGTCATGGTCAGGTTTCAGAAGGTATCGGCCGAGGATGCTGAAAAGCCCGGGGCGGGCGAGCAGATGTGGAGCGTCTTTGAATTCGCACGGCGATATCGCCTCGCCAAACGGGAAGAGAACCGACTGCTGATGCTCTACGGACCGACCGCACCGCTTGGCGATCTTCTTGCCAATGCGCGACGTCATTCGCTGATTTCCTGATGCAGGTTACCCAAAGGTGGGTCGCGGTCTTGAACGACCCGCATCGAACAAAGACCTGAGGCGCGCCGCACGACTTAATTTGGTGTGACGCGCTTTAGCCGAAGAAAATCGGTTCCGGACAGGAGATTCGCATGAAGCTTGATTTCCAATCCTGGCTGAAGCTCGCGATCGGCCGCTTTCTTGATCTAAAGCAGGCGGCGGCGCGCAAGCCCGCAAACGAATTGCTCACTCGCGACGAAGAGCGCGACTGGTCTGCCCGCGAATACGAACTTCATTATTGGGGCGCGACGCCCGGCCTTTGGTATTGAGGAGGTGACGTGATGGCTATCGTCGTTGAACCCGGCCTCGGTCGGCATCGTGCGAAAAGAACAACGGGCAGCATCATGTCGCAATTCCGGAATGCCGCCGGAATCTGCACGACCACGGGCTCGTTCATATTCCTGTTCGCTCTGGTGATCGGGTTGATCCGATGAACGAAGTCCTTATCCTTCCCGGTCTGTTCGGCTCGGCAGAAGGACACTGGCAGCGGCACTGGCTGCAGGATCACCCGGACAGTCGTTGCGTCATCCAGGAAGACTGGGATCATCCGCACGTCGACAAGTGGTTGTTTCGGCTGGAAAGCGCGCTCGAAGAGGCCGGTGAGGCCTATCTGGTCGCCCATAGTCTCGGATGCCTGCTGGCTGCTAGGCTTGCAGGCCGGAGCGTTGCGCGCCGCGTAAAGGGAGCTTTGCTCGTCGCACCATGCGACCTGTCCGTCACCGAAGCCCTGCATCCCGGACAAATCTCCTTCGGCGATATGCCGACGTCGCCTCTGCCCTTTCCGAGCATCGTCGTCGGCAGCATGAACGACGCCTATATGACCGTCGACCGCCTGGCCCTGTTCGGCCGGCTGTGGAACGCCGAGACCCGGAATATCGGGCTTGCCGGCCACATCAATATCGCCAGCGGTTTCGGACGCTGGCGCAACGGCTACCGGCTGCTGGAATCCTTGAAGACGCGCTCGGGTGCTCGAAGGCGCGCCGTTTCCATGCCGCCGGCTTTTGCGATGTGAATGGAAGCGCAATGCCCGATATCGTCACCGATCTCCTGCGGCTCACCGAAGACCCGAATGCCGACCCGAGAAGCAGGCGCCGCCAGACCATCAATCATCTGGTTCAGGCGCTGCTTGCGATGGCCGACAGCCAATTCGGACCGGAAGATGCGCAGAACCGCCATTCGATCATCCATTTGACGACGATCATCCGCGATATGACGGGACGGATCGCCGATGCCGATGACGCGACGTTTTCGGCGATCGTCAGGGAGGCCGCGATGCTGATCCGCAGCCTGGAGCGGCGCCGGGCCGATGCGGCTAGGTTTACGGTGCATTGAACGTGACTGCGATCCGGGAGCGGCGGCAGGCGGTGATACAGCCAAGCGAGGCTCGCATGTTCGGCGGGAGAGGCATGGCGCTCACGGATGCGCTCGTATCGCTGAGCCTTCGCCCGGAGGCCGACTCCGGTCCCGAGCAGAATCGGACCCCGCTCACCGAAGCGGAGCTGGAGACGCTCGCCATGAGGCTGCTTCTGGAATCCGGCGCGGGACCGCTTTGGGTTTTCGCCTATGGATCATTGATATGGAAGCCGGATTTCGATGCCATCGAATGGCAGCAGGGTGCGGCGAGGGGGTGGCATCGGTCCTTCTGCCTGAAGATGACCCGCTGGCGGGGGACGCAGTCCCAGCCGGGCCTGATGATGGCTCTCGACCGCGGTGGACTTTGCAACGGCATCCTTTTCCGGCTCGCCAATGAGGATCGCCTTGGCCAGCTTCGGCGGCTGATCCGCCGTGAGGTCGGCTCGATCGAGGACGCTGCGACGGTTCGCTGGATTCCGGTCGCGACCGCAGATGGGCTCGTGCGTGCGCTGGTCTTCTGGGCCGGCCCGAAAGGCGAGCGTGTTTCGCGGAAATTGCCGCTGGAGACCGTGGCGCGTGTGCTTGCCAGGGCCTGCGGGCATATGGGCTCCTGCGCCGAATATCTCTATCTGACGGTGAAGCACCTGGAGGAACGCGGCATCCGGGACCGCAATCTATGGCGGCTTCAGAAGCTGGTCGCCGACGAACTTGTCGCCATACATGGGCTGACCGAGGCAGCAGGCAATCATTGATATGGCTGCCTGCCAGTCGGTCAGAGCTTGCCTTTCCACGGAACGAGGAAGGCCTCGAGGAAGCGGACGGCGGCCGAAAAGGTGAAGGCGCAGATCGCGATGATGGCGATGCCGACAAAGACGACGTCGGTTGCCAGGAACTGCGAAGCCGACATGATCATGAAGCCGATCCCGCGGGTGGAGGCGATCAGTTCGGACGCAACCAGCGTGCTCCAGCCGACACCGAGCGCGATGCGGATGCCGGTGAGAATCTCCGGCAGGGCCGACGGCAGGACGATATCCAGGAAGAGCTGCAGCCGGCTTGCTCCGAGCGAACGGGCGGCATTGACGCGCTCTATCGGCAACGAACGAACGCCGGCCTGAGCCGAGAGGCAGATCGGCGCAAACATCGCAAGCACCAGGAGCGTGATCTTCGACGTCTCTCCGATGCCGAGCCAGATGATCATCAGTGGCAGGTAGGAAAGGGGCGGAAGCGGCCAGTAGAATTCGATCGGCGCGTCGAGCACGCCTTTTGCCCAGCGGTTAAGCCCCATGAGCAAGCCGAGCGGAATGCCGGCGGAGATTGCGATGAGGGCGGCGACCACGATGCGAAACAGGCTCGCAGAGACATGCTCGAAGAGCGATGCCCCGGCATAACCGTCATGATAGATGACGCCGATCTGCGTCAGCACCTCGTCGGGGCGCGGCAGAAACAGGTGCGGAACGACGCCAAGCGCGGCGACGAACCACCACAGCAGCAATATGGCGAGGGCCGTGGCGACGCTGATGGCCACCGTCGATTTCTCGCCTGCGCCGAAGCCGGCCATTTTCACCAGCTTGACCTGGCGATCCTCGGTGCGAGCCGTAATAGGCGGAGCCTGTGTTATATCGCTCATGCGACGCTCCTCAAATCTTCGGTGCTGTGGAGAATGGTGCGTATCTGCTCGCGCAGCTCGGCAAATTCTGGCGAGGCCTTGATCGAGCGGGCGTCTCCGGTTTTGGCAAAGCGTGTGACGAAGTCGAGGTCGAAGCGGGCGACGACGCGCCCGGGCCGAGGCGACATGACAAGCACCTGCGTGCCGAGGAACAGGGCCTCTTCGATCGAATGGGTGATGAAGAAAACTTTCTTCGCCGTCTTGTTCCAGACGGAAACCAACAATTCCTGCATCTGCTCGCGCGTCAGGCTGTCGAGCGCGCCGAACGGTTCGTCCATCAGCAGGATGTCGGGATTGGTCGCAAGCGCCCGTGCGATGCCGACGCGCTGACGCATGCCGCCCGACAATTCGTAGGGAAAGGCGCCGGCGAACTCGTCGAGACCAACGAGCCGGAGCAGTTCCAGCGCCTGCGCTTGCCGTTCCTTCCGGCCTACGCCGGCGAATTTCAGCCCGAGCGCGACGTTATCGATGACCGACTTCCAAGGCAGCAGCGAGTCCTTCTGGAACACGACGCCGCGGTCAGCACCCGGACGTTCGACGCTGCGGCCATCGAGCGTGATCCGGCCATCCGAAAGCGGAAGAAAACCGGCAATCGCGTTAAGAAGGGTCGACTTACCGCAGCCCGAGGCTCCGAGTGCGACGACAAAACCGCGTTCGGGAATATCGAAAGACACGCGATCGAGCGCGTGAACGGTCCGCCCGTCGCGGGCAGAGAAGAAAACGCTGGCGTGGTCGACTTTCAGCATAGGGGAACTCGCACGTTAGACGCCGGCGCGGGCACGCCGGCGTCGGGGAGGATCAGTTTGTGGCGCCGGCGAGTGCGTCGGCGGTGACGAAGCTGCCGTAATTGTCCAGCACGCCGGACACCTTGCCCTGCTCCTTCAGGAAGGATGCCGTGTCCTTGAGGATCTTGCCGGCGCCCGCCTTTTCGCCGCCGCCGAGCCAGGCGTCGGAAGCTTGGACTTCGGGGGTGAGCAGCGTCAGGTTCTTCAGGGCCGAAGCCTGCTGCTCAGGCGTGCCGCCGAGAAGCTTTGCGAGCGACTTGGCGTTATCGCTGTCGGGACCCCAGGCGGCTTTGTCCGCCGCGAAGGATGCGTAATATTTGGTGACGACCGAAGCGAAGCTCTTGAGGAAATCCGGATTGTCGGCGGCGAACTTGGAGGTCGCAACCCAGGCGGAAAAGGTCGGTGCACCCTTGTCCGCCACATCCTTGGAGGTCACGAGGACCTTGCCGTTCTTCTTCAGCTCGGTTAGCGCCGGATCCCAGACGAAGCCGCCGTCGATATCGCCGCGATTATAGCTTGCGACGATTTCCGGCTGGGGGATGGCGAAGACCTGGACGTCTTTTTCGGTCAGGCCCAGCGATTTGATCAGTGCCAGCAGCTGATAGTGATCCGTCGACACTGGCGCGGCGGCAAGCTTCTTGCCCTTCAGATCGTTCAGGCTGTCGATGCCGGAGCCATTACGGACGATAAGAGCCTCGTCGATCCCCGAGATGGATGCCAGGTAGAAGGCTTTGACCTCGAGCCCGCGCGATACCGCGGCCGCGAACGGGCTGGAGCCGACATAGCCGACCTGGACATCGCCCGAGGCGATGGCTGCAAAGATCTCGGCCCCCGAATTGAACTTGCGGAAGTCGATTTCATAACCGGTCGCCTTGGCAAATTCGCCATTGGCGATCGCGACCGAAGACGGCAGCGCGTCGGTTTGATAGCCGACGACGACCTTTCTATCCGCCGCGTCGGCGACAAAAGCCGTGGCAAATGTTCCGACGCCGACGGCGATCGCGGCAATCAAATTTCTGAAATTCATCTTGAGCCCCTTTGTTCAGGGCCACATCCGGCCCTTGATCTCACCCTCAAAAGCCTAACGGGTGAGAATGGGCTAGCGGGAGAAATAACAAACTATATTTATAGACAATGGAGATAATTGTTTTCGCGATTCTGCCGCTGGCGCGGCCCCGGCGACGGACCGAGCGGCAGGAGCCAAGGTGTGGACCGTCAGGGAGAATGCATTGATATACGATGTTATCGTGGTCGGTTCCGGTTTTTCGGCGATAGCCGTAACCTGCAATCTCATCGAGCAGCTTCCAGCTTCGGCGACGGTTGCCGTCGTTGGCGACGATCCCGGTTTCGGCCGCGGGACGGCGTACCGGACGGAACTCTATCTTCATCGTCTCAACGTGCCCGCGGGCCGGATGAGCCTGATGCCGCATCAGCCCGACGACTTTGTCGACTGGTTGAAAAATCGCGGGCGGCGGCTGCAGGCCGGCGATTTCGCCTCGCGCAGCGATTACGGCCTGTATGTCAGGGATACACTCGCGCGGCTGCTTCGGAAGCGGGACGGCCGCTGTCGGGTTGATTTCATCCGGGCCAAGGCGGCGGGATGCGTGGAACGTTACAACAGCACCTTGGCCTTCCATCTCGGCAATGGCGACGAGATTGCCGGAAGGAACGTTGTGCTCTGCCTCGGCGTCGGCAACGCCAAGCTGCCGGTCGACCCGGCGGGCGTACCGCTGTCGATGCGGCTGCGCATCATCGAGAACCCCTGGCGCCTCTCCTGGCTGGGACGCGTCGCATCGTCCGATACGGTCTGCATCCTCGGTTCCGGCCTGACGATGATCGATCAGGTTCTGGCTCTGCGCGCTCACGGCCACAGAGGCAGGATCGACGTGCTTTCGCGCCGCGGGCTCGCCCCGCTCGGGCATGCGAGGAAACTGCCCGCGCCTCTGCCGATCGACGTTGAGGCGCTTCCCGCGACGATCAGCGGCATATTGAAGAGCTTGCGGGCAAAGAGCAGGTCGGTCGACGACTGGCGAAGCGTGATGGATGGCCTGAGACCTCAAACACAGGCTCTCTGGCAGCGGCTTTCCAACAAGGAGCGGGCCCGCTTCCTCAGGCATGCGCTTCCTTGGTGGAACATCCACCGTCACCGTGTCGCGCCTGATGTGTTCGACAGGTTCGACCAACTTGTCTCGGAAGGAACCCTTCGATTCCATGCCGGCTTCCTGAAATCGCTCGGGGCCGAGGAGGGCGGGCTCGTTGCCGGATACAGGGTCAGAGCTACACGCGATCTCGCCGCAATCAAGGCGGATTGGCTGATCAACTGCACGGGAATGGAGCGCGCCGGCATCAGCCATTCACCGCTTTTGCAGGAAATGAGCCGGTCTCAGCTGATCGCCGCCGATCCTCTCGGCCTCGGCATTCAGGTGGATGACGCTTCCGAGGTTATAGGGTCATCCCGGATCTCGCCTGTCCGGCTGTTTGCGGTGGGCGCTTTGACGGCGGGACAATTCTGGGAAATTACCGCCGTCCCCGACATTCGGGTGCAGGCCAAGGCCGTGGTCGAAGAGATCGTCGCGCAGCGGCCGGCGGCCGAGTCATAGACCGGCTATCCCTAGGCTCGGTTCGGTGATGTTGAATTTCCGGCCGCCGCCAGCTACAGTGCGTGGTACGCCATAATACGATTTTCGAACTCGGCCGCCGCGGGATCTTGAGCGTGCGAAGTCGGTCCAACTCTGAGGTGCAGAATGAGCGGTGCTTTCAAGGACGCAGCAATCAGGGTTGAGCGTCCTGCGAAGACATTGCGGGAGCTGGCACTCGACAAGGTCCGCGAAGCCATCGTGAACGGGTATTTTCGCCCCGGCGACCGCCTTGTCGAACGTGACCTTTGCGCCCAGCTCGGCGTCAGCCGGACGGTGGTGCGCGAGGTTCTGAGGCACCTGGAATCGGAAGGGCTCGTCGCCAGTCTGCCGAACAAGGGTCCGATCGTCGCGCAGCTCGACATCGAGGAAGCCAAGCAGATCTATGAGATCCGCGGCGCTCTCGAGGGCATGGCGGCGCGGCTCTGCGCCGAACGCAGCAGTCCCGAAATCGTCGCCGCGCTGGAGGAAGCCCTTGCCGGGATCCGCAACAGTTATCGCGACAACGATATGGCAGCAGTGCTGACCAACACCTCTTCCTTCTACCAAACGCTGTTCACGATGGTCGACAGGCACGTCGCCTGGGGTGTCGTCAATCTCCTCACCGTGCGCATAAACCACCTGCGCTCGATGACGATCAAGACGGAGAGGCGCGGCATCGAAGGGCCAGCGCAGATGTCCAAGATCGTCGACGCCATCCGTCGCGGCGACGGCGAGGGCGCTTACCGGGCGGCGATGGATCATGTCGCTGCCGCGAGCGCGATTGCCGAAGCGGTGCTGTCGGCCAAGAAGTCCGCCGAGTAACACCGGGCAACCGCCGCAGCTCCAATGCAAGCGGGCGAAGCATTCGCACCATCTTCTACGTGGTTACGATGCCGGAGAGTCTACACTCTTGACACCCAGTTTGTCCGATGTGATGGTATGCCATAATAAATAATATCTAAGGTGACATGGCATTGGCTTGAATCCTTCTGCCTTGCAGCCTCCCTGCGACCCCGTGGGCCGCCTTGCGCACGGGCTGTGTCAGCTGACAACAATGGACAGGAACGAAGAGACTATTGGGACTAAGCGACCTTAGTGCGCCCCGAAGAAATGCCTTCGAGGCCCATGCGCATAAGGCTGGCGAAGCGGTCATCTATTGTTTTGTGGCGAATATCCTGAAAGGCGCTTGGCTCTGTCGACGCCGCGCCCACAACGAACTTGACAGCCTCATCATATGGTATACCATAATACGCATTAACGAGATTGAGGTGTTCGGGTGGCCATTCAAATTCGCAAGACGGGACTGCAGATCGAAACGACGCTGATCGAAGGCGGCAAGGCCGCGGCCGTGCCGCTGAAGCTGTTCTCCGCCTACGCTGTCGTGAAGAACCCCTGGGCAGGGCAGGGCTTCGTCGAAGACCTCAAGCCCGAAATTCATGCGGGCGCGCCGGTGCTTGGCGAATTGCTCACCAAGATGATCATCGATGCCGTCGGGTCGGGCGAGGCTGTCGAAGCCTATGGAAAATCCGCCGTTGTCGGCCTCGACGGCGAAATCGAACACGCGTCCGCGCTCATTCACACGCTGCGCTTCGGCAACTTCTATCGCCATGCCGTCGGCGCCAAATCCTATCTCGCCTTCTGTAACACACGCGGTCCTGCCAATGCGCCGATCATGATCCCGCTGATGGACAAGAATGACGAAGGCCGCCGCTCGCACTATCTGACCATCCAGACCTCGATCCCCGACGCGCCTGCTGCCGACGAGATCGTCGTGGCTCTCGGCGCTTCGGTCGGCGGACGTCCGCATCATCGCATTGGCGACCGTTACCAGGATCTGAAAGACCTGGGGCAGGACGTCACCAATCCTGCGGGCGTTTGAGGGAGCGCGTCTCAGATGCTGACAGCCGGATCGAGCAAAGACGCCGCTGCAGCAACGAGCGCCGCCGGTGCCTTGCCCCGAAAGAGGACGGCAAGCGGAACGGCCTATCACGAGTCCGGTAGCGGGGAACCGCTGGTTCTGATCCATGGCGTCGGCATGCGGCTCGAGGCCTGGGCTCCGCAGATCGCCTTTCTATCGGCCGGTCATCGCGTCATCGCTGTCGATATGCCGGGACACGGCGAGAGCGCGAAGCTGGCGGCGGGCAGCCGCCTCGAGGAGTTCGTCGCCTGGTTCGGGCGCTTTCTCGACGAGATGGCGATCGAAACGACGAATGTCGCCGGACATTCCATGGGGGCGTTGGTCTCCGGCGGGGCGGCGGCGACCTTCGGCGAACGGATCAGCCGTGTCGCATATCTCAACGGCGTCTACAGGCGCGACCCTGAAGCAAAGGCTGCCGTCCTTGCGCGGGCTGCCGCCATTCCGGTAACGGGGGTTGACAAAGAAGGCCCCCTGGCTCGCTGGTTCGGCGACGATCCGGACAGCCTCGTTGCGCGTGAATTGACACGGGAATGGCTGAGCCTCGTCGATCCGGAAGGCTATGCCGTCGCTTACGCTGCCTTCGCCGGAGGAGACGAAACTTACGCCGATCGCTGGAAGGACGTCCGCGGCCCGGCCCTGTTCCTGACGGGATCGGATGATCCGAACTCGACGCCTCTGATGGCAACGCAGATGGCGGCGCTTGCGCCCAAGGGCTGGGCCCGCATCGTCGAAGGTCATCGTCACATGGTGAACCTGACCGCGCCGGATATCGTCAATTCGCTGCTCGCTGAGTGGCTGTCGTTCGGGGAGGATGAACGATGACAATCCAGACTGTCGATCCCAGGGCGTTGCGAGATGCATTCGGGGCTTTTCCGACCGGCGTGACCGTCGTCACCGCCTGCGACGGGGAGGGGAATCCGATCGGGTTCACGGCGAATTCATTCACTTCGGTCTCCCTCAACCCGCCACTGCTCCTCGTTTGCCTTGCCAAGACATCGCGCAACTTCGCCACCATGACCGGCGCGCGGCATTTCGCGATCAACGTGCTGTCGGAAACGCAGAAGGACGTCTCGAACACCTTCGCGCGTCCTGTCGAAGACCGGTTTGCGGCGGTCAAATGGGCCAAGGGGGCGGCTGGCTGCCCGGTCTTCTCGAACGTGGCGGCATGGTTCGAATGCGCCATGGAAGAGGTCATCGAGGCCGGCGACCACGTCATCCTGATGGGACGCATCGAATCCTTCGACAATAGCGGCCGCAACGGTCTCGGTTATGCCCGCGGCGGCTACTTCACGCCGACGCTCGCAAGCAAGGCGGTTTCGGCGGCAGCCGAAGGCAACATCGAACTTGCGGCCGTCGTCGAACGCCGCGGCGAGGTTCTGCTCCTCGGCGAGGAGGTGCTTTCCCTTCCAAGCATCGACGCCCATGACGGCAACCCGACCGAGGCGCTGGAAAAATACCTGGAGACATCAACCGGGCTGAACGTCAGCATCGGCTTTCTCTAT
This sequence comes from Rhizobium sp. BK049, assembly GCF_014193135.1. Lineage (NCBI taxonomy): Bacteria > Pseudomonadati > Pseudomonadota > Alphaproteobacteria > Hyphomicrobiales > Rhizobiaceae > Rhizobium > Rhizobium sp. BK049. Next base: position 85,453 of record NZ_JACHYV010000005.1, on the reverse strand, counting down.
TCCGTCTACGAGGGCAAGAGCGACGGCAAGCAGCACATCGTCTACCACGCCGTCGCCGGCGATGGGGAACCGGCGAGCGGCAGGTTCCTGAAACCGGACGCTTTGTCGGGTGCGCAATTCAAGACCAGTTCGACTGCCGACATCGTCACCCGTTTCGCGATGGAAAGCTCGATCGGCAATTTCGGCGTCTATTTCGGTGACGAGACCGGCGGCAAAGTTCATCCCATTCCAGCCAAGGGCGCAAAAGCATGAAGTTCTCCCTCTTCGTCCATATGGAACGGCTCGACGCCAGCCAGAGCCACAAGAGCCTCTACGACGAATTCGTCGCGCTCTGCGAGATCGCCGACCAGGGCGGCATGCATGCGATCTGGACGGGCGAGCACCATGGGATGGATTTTACTATCGCGCCCAACCCGTTCGTCACCATTGCCGATCTCGCCCGCCGCACATCCCGGGCAAGGCTTGGCACCGGGACGGTGATCGCCCCCTTCTGGCATCCGATCAAGCTTGCCGGCGAAGCTGCCATGACCGACATCATCTGCGACGGGAGGCTCGATATCGGCATTGCCCGCGGCGCCTATTCCTTCGAATATGAACGTCTGCTGCCTGGTCTCGATGCCTGGGGCGCCGGCCAGCGGATGCGCGAGCTCATCCCGGCGGTCAAGGGCATATGGAAGGGCGATTATGCCCATGACGGGGAGTTCTTCAAATTCCCCGCGACGACCTCGGCGCCGAAGCCGCTGCAGCAGCCGCACCCGCCGATCTGGGTTGCGGCGCGCGATCCGAACTCGCATGAATTCGCCGTCGCCAACGGCTGCAACGTCCAGGTCACGCCGCTCTGGCAGGGTGACGACGAGGTTCAGTCGCTGATGGACCGCTTCAACGATGCCTGCGCCAAGAATCCTGAAATCGAGCGGCCGAAGATCATGCTGCTGCGCCACACCTATGTCGGCTCGTCGGAAGAAGACGTCGCCCAGGCAGCCCATGAGCTCAGCGTTTACTACAACTATTTCTTCGCTTGGTTCAAGAATGAGAAGCCGGTCAACCAAGGCCTGATCGAACGGATTCCGGACGAGCAGATCCGAGCGAATGAGATGCTGTCGGATCAGGTCATGCGCACCAACAATGTCGTTGGCGACGCTGAGACCGTTATCGCGAGGCTGAAGGCCTATGAAGCGCTCGGTTACGACGAATATTCCTTGTGGATCGACACCGGCATGAGTTTCGAGCGCAAGAAGGCGTCGCTCGAGCGCTTCATCACCGAGGTCATGCCGGCATTTCAGGAGTAGGACCATGCAGCGTTTCCAACATTATATCGGCGGCGAGTTCTCTGACGGCGAGGCTCATTATCCCAGCATCGATCCGGCGACCGGCACGGTCTGGGCTGAGATGCCGGAAGCGCGCGAGGGCGACGTCGACCGGGCCGTGAACGCTGCCGAAAAAGCGCTATACGACGGTCCCTGGGCGAAGATGACGGCGACGCAACGCGGCAAGCTGCTCTACAGGCTGGCTGACCTCGTTGCCGCCAACGCGCAGGTTCTCGCCGAACTGGAGACGCGCGATACCGGCAAGATCATCCGCGAAACATCCGCGCAGATCGCTTATGTCGCCGAGTACTATCGTTATTATGGCGGCATAGCAGACAAGATCGAAGGCTCCTATCTGCCGATCGACAAGCCCGACATGGATGTCTGGCTTCGCCGCGAGCCAATCGGCGTCGTTGCCATGGTCGTGCCGTGGAACAGCCAGCTCTTCCTGTCGGCGGTCAAGATAGGTCCGGCGCTCGCCGCCGGCTGCACGATGGTGGTCAAAGCCTCGGAAGACGGCCCGGCGCCGCTTCTCGAATTTGCGCGTCTCGTGCACGAGGCGGGCTTTCCCGCCGGCGTCGTCAATATCATCACCGGTTTCGGCGCCTCCTGCGGCGCTGCCCTCGGCCGCCATCCGAAGGTGGCCCACGTCGCCTTCACCGGCGGTCCTGAAACCGCGCGGCAGGTGGTTCGCAACTCGGCAGAAAATCTTGCTTCCACCTCGCTCGAACTCGGCGGCAAGTCGCCCTTCATCGTCTTTGCCGATGCCGATCTCGAAAGCGCCGCCAACGCCCAGGTCGCGGGCATCTTCGCCGCAACGGGACAAAGCTGCGTTGCCGGATCACGCCTGATCGTCGAGCGCAGCGTCAAGGACAAATTCGTCGCCCTGCTGCGACAGAAGGCTGAGGCGATCCGGATCGGCGCACCACTCGACATGGCGACAGAGGTCGGCCCGCTCGCCACCAAGCGCCAGCAGGACAATATCGGCGCCCTCGTCGAAAGGTCGATCGAAAGCGGCGCCCGTCTCGTCACCGGCGGCGGCAAGATCGACGGCGAAGGTTTTTACTTCCCGCCGACGATCCTCGATTGCGACAATGTCGCCTCGCCCTCGCTGATCGAGGAATTCTTCGGACCGGTCCTGTCGGTCGTATCCTTCGAGACCGAGGCCGAGGCGCTGCGGCTTGCCAACGATACCCGCTATGGCCTCGCCTCCGGCCTCTTCACCCAGAACCTGACACGGGCGCATCGGCTGATGAAGGGCATCCGCGCCGGCATTGTCTGGGTCAATACTTACCGTGCCGTATCGCCGATTGCGCCGTTCGGCGGGTTCGGCCTGTCCGGCCACGGCAGGGAAGGCGGCATGGCCGCGGCGCTCGATTACACCCGCACCAAGACGATCTGGCTCCGGACGTCGGACGATCCGATCCCCGATCCCTTCGTGATGAGATGACGCCGATGTTTTACGAAATCCGGACCTATCGGCTGAAGAACGGCGCGATCCCGCAATATCTCAAGGTCGTCGAGGAAGAGGGTATCGAGATCCAGAAGAGCCATCTCGGCACGCTGGTCGGCTACTTCTTCTCGGAGATCGGGACGATCAACGAAATCGTTCACATCTGGGCCTTTGCGAGCCTGGACGACCGCGAGGCGAGACGCCAACGGCTTTTGGCCGATCCCCGGTGGCAGGCGTTCCTGCCCAAGATTCGCGATCTGATCGAGGTGGCGGAAAACAAGATTATGAAGCCAGCAAGCTTTTCTCCCAGGAGCGAGGCGCACTGACGGCATAAGGCATACCGTAGGACAAACCAGAACAAGGATAAGGGAACATGAAAACAGCATTTGCTTTCGCGGCGGTTGCCGCATTCGTGGCGGTCTCCGCCCCGGCCAGGGCCGACAACCTGGTCTTCTCGAGCTGGGGAGGAACGACGCAGGACGCACAGAAGGCCGCATGGGCAAGCCCCTTCACCGAAAAGACCGGCGTCACCGTCGTGCAGGACGGGCCGACGGATTACGGTAAGCTCAAGGCGATGGTCGAGGCCGGCCAGGTCGCCTGGGATGTCGTCGACGTCGAAGGTGACTACGCAGCCCAGGCGGGCAGGAACGGCCAGCTCGAGAAGCTAGACTTCTCCGTCATCGACAAGTCCAAGCTCGATCCGCGTTTCGTCACCGACTATTCGGTCGGCAGCTTCTATTATTCCTTCGTCATCGGCTGCAACGCCGATGCCGTCAAAGCCTGCCCGAAGACATGGGCTGACCTGTTCGACACGGCGAAGTTTCCGGGAAAACGCACATTCTACAAGTGGTCGGCTCCCGGCGTGATCGAAGCGGCGCTGCTTGCCGACGGCGTGCCTGCCGACAAGCTCTATCCGCTCGATCTCGACCGTGCCTTCAAGAAGCTCGATACGATCAAGTCAGATATCATCTGGTGGTCGGGCGGTGCGCAGTCGCAGCAGCTGCTGGCCTCCGCCGAAGCGCCCTTCGGCAGCGTCTGGAACGGCCGCATGACCGCCCTTGCGGCAACCGGCATCAAGGTGGAGACCTCCTGGGAGCAGAACATCACCGCTGCTGATGCGCTCGTCGTGCCGAAGGGTGCGCCGAATGCCGAGGCTGCGATGAAGTTCATTGCGCTGGCGACCTCCGCCGAACCGCAGGCCGCCCTTGCCAAGGCCACCGGATATGCGCCGATCAATGTCGAGTCGGCCAAGCTGATGGACCCGGAGACAGCCAAGACCCTGCCGGACCAGCAGACGGCAAGCCAGGTCAATGCCGATATGAACTACTGGGCCAACAATCGCGATGCCATCGGCGAGAAGTGGTACGCTTGGCAGGCAAAATAGGCTGAGACTTCAGATGGACGGGTACGGCGAAATGTTCGCCGTACCTCCCGCAGCGACGCCTGTCGGATGGCGCCTGCGGAATTGACGGGTGGGAAGGACTTGTCATGACGACGTATAGCGATGCCTCCGGCGCGATCATGCCTCTGCCAAAGGCGCGCAGGGCAACAGGTTTTGGCGGGGTCGTTCCGGCTCTGGCCTTCGTGGCAATCTTTTTCGTCGTTCCGGTCGTGGTCCTGCTGCTGCGAAGCGTCTTGGAACCCGTCCCGGGTCTTGGAAATTATGCGCAGCTGATCGGGTCGGCGACCTATCTCAAGATTTTCGCCAATACCTTCATCGTCTCCGGTTTCGTCACCGTGATTTCGCTTTTGATCGGTTTTCCCGTGGCCTGGGCGCTGGCAATCATGCCCAGTCGGCTGACGTCGGTGATCTTTGCGATCCTGCTCCTGTCGATGTGGACCAATCTGCTGGCCCGCACTTATGCCTGGATGGTGCTGTTGCAGCGGACGGGGCTGATCAACAAGATGCTGATGGGAATGGGCCTGATCGACCAGCCGCTGGCGCTGGTCAACAATCTCACAGGCGTGACGATCGGCATGACATATATCATGCTGCCTTTCATCATCCTGCCGCTCTACGGCGTGATCAAGAAAATCGACCCCTCGACCTTGCAGGCGGCAGCCCTTTGCGGCGCCAACCGCTGGCAGTGCCTGACCCGCGTTCTGATGCCCTTGGCGATGCCCGGCATGGCGGCCGGCGCCCTCATGGTCTTTGTCATGTCGCTCGGTTATTTCGTGACGCCGTCGCTTCTCGGCGGTACCGCCAACATGATGCTCGCGGAGCTGATCGCTCAGTTCGTGCAGTCGCTGGTCAACTGGGGAATGGGAGGTGCGGCGGCGCTGGTGCTCCTGGTGGTGACTTTGTCGCTCTATGCGGTGCAGCTGCGGTTCTTCGGCAACCAGAACCCGGGAGGACGTTGACATGCTGCTCAATTTCGACCGCCTCGGCTGGTGGAAATACGTCCTGCTGGCGATAACGCTGCTCACCGCAGCCTTCCTGCTGCTGCCGATCGTTTTTATCGCCGCGCTGTCCTTCGGCTCCTCGCAGTGGCTGATTTTTCCGCCGCCCGGCTGGACGTTCCAATGGTACAATGAACTGTTTGCCGATCCACGCTGGCTGGAATCGGCTCTGACGAGCTTCAAGATAGCGGTCATCGTCACGATCCTGTCGGTGCTGCTCGGGCTGGTGACGTCCTTCGGGCTGGTGCGAGGTTCGTTCATGTTCCGAGATGCGCTGAAAGCGCTGTTCCTGACGCCGATGATCCTACCGGTCGTGGTTCTCGCGGTCGCGCTGTACGCCTTCTTCTTGAGGATCGGTCTTGGTGGCACGCTGACGGGCTTTGTCATTGCGCACCTGGTGCTGGCGCTGCCCTTCTCGATCCTGTCCATATCGAGTGCGCTCGAAGGTTTCGACAAGTCGATCGAGGATGCGGCGGTGCTCTGCGGCGCCTCGCCCCTGGAAGCCAAGATCAGGGTCACGCTTCCGGCGATCAGCCACGGGCTGTTTTCGGCTGCCGTCTTCTCGTTCCTGACATCCTGGGACGAGGTAGTAGTGGCGATCTTCATGTCCAGCCCGACCCTGCAGACGCTGCCCGTGAAGGTATGGGCGACGCTGCGGCAGGATCTGACGCCTGTCGTCGCAGCCGCGTCCACCCTTCTCATCCTTTTGACGATCATCTTGATGGCGCTGGTCGCCGTCGTGCGTAAGGTACTGAAACAATGAACGAACCATTCCTTCAGATCCGCGGCATACGCAAGGAGTACGGCCCCGTTGTCGCCGTGCACGACGTCAATCTCGATGTCCGGCGCGGTGAGTTCCTGACCTTTCTCGGACCGTCCGGATCCGGCAAGAGCACGACGCTCTACATCCTAGCCGGCTTTGAAAATCCCACGAAAGGCGACATTACCCTCGAGGGCAAGACCCTGCTCGCCACGCCGTCGCACAAGCGCAACATCGGCATGGTGTTCCAGCGCTACACGCTGTTTCCGCATCTGACCGTCGGCGAAAACATCGCCTTTCCGTTGAAGGTCAGGCGCAAGTCCAAGGCCGAGATCGACAGCAAGGTGAAGGAGATGCTGCGCCTCGTCCGCCTCGAAGGCTTCGAGGATCGCAAGCCGGCGCAAATGTCCGGCGGCCAGCAGCAGCGCGTCGCGCTTGCCAGAGCGCTTGCCTATGATCCGCCGGTGCTGTTGATGGACGAGCCGCTGTCGGCGCTCGACAAGAAGCTGCGCGAGGAAATCCAGCATGAGATCCGCCGCATCCACCAGCAGACGGAAGTGACGATCCTCTACGTCACGCACGACCAGGAGGAGGCGCTGCGGCTCTCCGACCGTATCGCCGTCTTCTCGAAGGGCGTCATCGACCAGATCGGGACGGGCCCTGAACTCTACGCCAATCCTCGGACGCGCTTCGTCGCCGAATTCATCGGCGACAGCGATTTCATTTCATGCGACCTGGTGTCCTCCTCCGATGGGCAAGCCACCATCGCGCTCGGAGGCGGAACCATCTTCAATGAGATTCCGGTGCATGGAAAAGGCACCTCCGGTGCAAGGGCGGCACTGATGCTGAGGCCGGAGCGCATTCGGCTGTCGCGGGCAAGAACGGCACGCGCGGGTCTTGCCGCGACTGTCAGCGACATTACCTTTCTCGGCAACAATATCCACGTCTCCACAGAGACGGTGACAGGCGAGGCGCTTTCGGTCCGTTTGCCGTTCGGCCATGAGGCTATTGCCGGGCTCAATCGCGGAGATATAGTCCATCTGGATTTTGATCCCGGCGCCGCTCACGTATTCTGCTGAAAGTTGTCCCATGAAGCTCAATGATCCCTCGCTGTTCCGTCAGGCCTGCCCCATCGCCGATCGCTGGATCGAAGCAGAAGGGCGCCGGGCGGCCATGGTCCGCAATCCGGCGACAGGTGAGGTGCTGGGCGCGGTCCCTGACTTCGGTGCGGCGGAAACGGAAGAGGCCATCCAGGCTGCGGTGGTCGCGCAGAAGCTTTGGGCAAAGAAGACGGCCGGCGAGCGCGCCGCCGTTCTCAAGACCTGGCACCGCCTGATGATCGAAAACCGCGACGATCTGGCGATGATCCTGACGCTGGAGCAGGGAAAGCCGCTGGCCGAAGCCAAGGGAGAGATCACCTATGGTGCGAGCTTCATCGAATGGTTTGCCGAAGAGGCAAGACGCATCAACGGCGAGACCATACCGGGACATCAGCCGGACAAGCGGATCCTCGTCCTGCGCCAGCCGGCCGGAGTGGTGGCGGCGATCACGCCCTGGAATTTCCCGAACGCGATGATCACCCGCAAGATCGGCCCCGCGCTTGCCGCCGGCTGCGCCGTCGTTCTCAAACCGGCGCTGCAGACGCCGTTCTCCGCGATCGCGATCGCCGTTCTTGCGGAGCGCGCCGGCCTGCCGGCGGGGCTTCTCAATATCGTCACGGGTGACGCCGCCGCAATCGGCGGAGCGATGACCGCAAGCCGCGATGTCCGGGTCCTGACATTCACGGGCTCCACCCGGACGGGCGAGCTGCTTTACCGGCAATGTGCGCCGACGATCAAGAAGCTTGGCCTCGAACTCGGCGGCAATGCCCCCTTCATCGTCTTCGACGACGCCGATCTCGACGCTGCGGTCGAAGGCGCGATCATCGCCAAGTTCCGCAATAACGGCCAGACCTGCGTCTGCGCCAACCGGCTCTATGTCCAGGACGGCGTCTACGAGGCGTTCGCCGCGAAGCTGACTGCGGCCGTTTCGGCATTGAAGGTCGGCAATGGTCTTGAACGTGACGTCGTGCTCGGCCCCCTCATCGACGACAACGCTGTCGCTAAGGTCGAGAGCCATATTCAGGACGCCGTTGCAAAAGGCGCGGGCGTCATTTCAGGCGGCAAGCGCCATGCACTCGGCGGCCATTTCTTCGAACCGACGATCCTGCGGGACGTCAACGCCGGCATGCAGGTCGCGCGCGAGGAAACCTTCGGGCCGCTCGCCCCGCTTTTCCGTTTCCGCGACGAAGAGGACGTCATCGCGCAGGCGAACGATACAGAGTTCGGCCTGGCTTCCTATTTTTACGCGCGGGAATTGGCGCGGGTCTTCCGAGTCGCCGAAGCGCTGGAATATGGGATGGTGGGCGTCAATACCGGTCTCGTCTCGACGGCGGAAGCGCCGTTCGGCGGCGTCAAGATGTCGGGTCTCGGCCGCGAGGGATCTAGACACGGCTTGGACGAATATACCGAACTCAAATATGTGTGCCTCGGCGGTATCGCCTGAGCTGGTCGATGCTTGCGCTTCCCGCGGAAATCCTGACGAAGCTTTGTGCCGCCAGGGACCTACTTCGTAAATCGCTGCCGTCACATAATCGGACATGGCGCCGTAGCGCAGAGATAATCCGAGCTGTGCCAGGCTGTGCGTCGCGTTGACGAACGCAGTAATCTCGCGGGGGAGAGCAGAGGAATGGCCAGCGTTGGATTGTTCAGGAGGCGCAGTTCCTGTTCCTCAACCGGCAGGTGGTCCGCCAGCAGGGCGGCCGTTCCAAGTACCCCTGCGGCAAGATCGGAAAATGACGACCAATCGGCTGTGGCGACTGTCCAGCCTACCTCTCACGCCGCTGCGTCCCGACCGGTTCTGAGGACCGTTAGGCTTAATCGTGATGAATATTGACAATACATGCTACGCTGCCCACGAGAAGATGAACGAAAGGGTATGCCCATGGCATCCGGTAGTATTCATGTGAAGGTCAGCGGGAAATTGCAGGATCATAACCAGCAGCAGGTTGGCCACGACGGCCTCCATGGAAACGCCGACGAGCATATTCGTGCGCTCATTCGCCCCGACTTGCAGAGCCGTGATGAGGCGTGCGACATGCTGCAAAGGGAACTCGCGCCGGCGATGCGGGCCGAAGACAGCGAATTCGTCGCGGTTTCGGCCGAAGACGTCATCCGCCGTAACAAGCGCCGACAAGCGTGATGGTGGCCTATCGATTTTATGCGCGCGCCGACGAGGCGCAGGACAAGATTTGGAGCGACACGGTTGAGGCGTCGGGAGAGAAGCCGGCGGATGCCTGTATTCTCGGGCTGCACGCGTATTTGCAGCGTTTATGCCGGGATCGGCTGATCTGGCGACGGCTTCCACAACGTCTGGCAGTTCAGCGTTCGGCCTATATCGGTCGTTATGAGCATCACTATGTGTTCCTTCGCGAGTTCGATAGCGGTGATCTTGGTGTCATGAGCGTTCTTCAGAACGTATGAATCTGCCGGTCCGGCTCAAAGAGGATCTGGCGGCTCTCTTGAACAAACAGCCGTGAGGCGCGGGATCTTCGGTCGTTAGGATTGCTTCTCGAGGAGGGGCTTTAGCCCGGTCTCAGAACCGGTGTTCCGCTCCCTCCATCGGATTTGCCCAGACCGTCATACCTGATGCAAACGGCGTCTCGCCTTCGGCGCGCACGATCATTTGGCCGAGTTCGGGGACATCGAGATAGAGGATCGCGTCGGCGCCGAGCCGTTCCACATGTCGGATTCTGCCTTGCCACTGGCCGGTGCCTTCCGAAAGCCTGACATGTTCCGGGCGGATGCCGTAGGTCGTGCAGTTCATTCGCCGTGCCGTCTCGCCGCCATAGAGGTTCATTTTCGGGCTGCCGATGAAGCCGGCGACGAAGGGTGTGGCGGGATTGCGGTAGAGCTCCATCGGGCTGCCGATCTGCTCGACGGCGCCGCCGTTCAAAACGACGATTTTGTCGGCCATCGTCATCGCCTCGACCTGGTCGTGGGTGACATAGATCATCGTCGAGTTCAGGCGGGCGTGGAGTTCCGAGATCTCCAGGCGCATCTGTGCCCGGAGCGAGGCATCGAGATTGGAGAGCGGCTCGTCGAACAGGAAAACCTTGGGATCGCGCACGATCGCCCGACCGATGGCGACCCGCTGCCTCTGGCCGCCGGAAAGCGCTTTCGGCTTTCTCTGCAAGAGATGGGTGAGCTGCAGCGTTTCGGCTGCCGCCGCGACCTTCTCGGCGATTTCAGCCTTCGGGCGGCGGGCGAGCGAAAGCCCGAAACCGATATTCTCGGCAACCGTCATATGCGGGTAAAGCGCATAGCTCTGGAACACCATGGCGATGCCCCGCTCGGAAGGTTCCGCATAGGTCACGTCCTTGCCGCCGATGGTCAGCCTACCCGAGGTCGTCTCTTCCAGGCCGGCGATGATGCGCAGCAGCGTCGACTTCCCGCATCCCGATGGGCCGACGAAAACGACGAATTCGCCGGAGGCAACCTCAAGATCGACTCCTTTGATGACTTCGAGTGCGCCGAAGCTTTTGCGAACCTGTTTGAGAGTGAGCTCAGCCATTCTGCTACCCTTTGACTCCGCCTGACGTCATGCCCGCGACGATCTGGCGGTTGAAGAAGATGAAGACGATCAGCGGCGGGATCGTCACGAGGAGGATGTTCATGAAGAGCAGATTGTACTGGCTCGAATACATGCTCTGGAAATTATAGAGCGTCAGCTGCACCGTCACGTTCTCCTTGCCCGGCAGGTAATAGAGCGGATTGGTGAAATCGTTGAAGATCGCGATCGACTGGACGACAATATTGGTCACCGTCACCGGCTTGAGCAGCGGCAGGACTACTCGGAAGAAGATCTGACGGGGCTTGGCGCCGTCAATCAGCGCCGCCTCATCGAGATCGCGCGGGATGGTCGAAATGAACGACCGATAGAGCAGGACCGAAAAGGAGAGATTATAGGCAACCTGGATCAGGATCATTCCGGGCATGGTCTTGAAGAGGCCGATGTCCTGCAAAAGGCCGATCGTGGGAACAACGGCCGGCGGCATCATCAGGCCCATGAACAGCGCAGCGAAGGCCACGCGGTTCCACGCCGTCTTGCGGCGCTGCATCACATATCCGACCATCGCCGACAGCAGGATCAGGATCGTGACGGAAACGACCGTGATCAGAGTCGAATTGAAATAGGCGAGCACGAGCTGATAGTCGCGCGCCTTGAAGACGGCGACGAGATTGTCCCAGAACAGCCAATGCTCAGGAAGTTCGAAATCGAGGCGGGAGGCCTCCGATTTGGATTTCACCGCCTGCAGAGCGACGAAAACGAAAGGCATGACGAAGATGACGGCCGCGACGGCAAGGGCTATTGCGCCCGTCACATAGGGGCGGACGCTTCTCATTCCTCGACCTCGCGCCGGTTGAACCATAGGGTGAAGGGCAGGATGATCACGGCGATCAGCGCGAACAGGATGACGTTTCCGGCCGTCGACAAACCATAAAAACCAGCCTGATACTGTTTATAGATGACCGAGGCGATCACATCGGAGGAGAAGCCGGGGCCGCCGCGGGTCATGGCCCAGATCAGGTCGAAGGATCGCAAGCCGCCGATCAGCGACAATGTCACGACGATGACGGTGGCAGGGCGCACGAGCGGCAGGGCGATCCGAACGAATTGCTGGAGCCGTGTGGCGCCGTCGATCCTGGCGGCCTCATAATAGTCGGGACTGATCGCAGCAAGGCCGGCGATGAAGATCAGGGTGGCAAGGCCGACCCCCTTCCAAACATCGACCAGGGCCACCGAAAAGAGCGCGAGCGTCGGATTGGTCAGCCATCCCGGCCCCGGCATTCCAAGCGTCTCGAGCGTAACATTGATGATGCCCTTGGTCGGATGCATCATGACCGTGAAGGTGATGCCGATGCCGATCGTCGAAACCAGCACGGGAAAGAAGACCAGCGTGCGCAGAAAACCGCGGGCGAAGATATTACTGGTGAGCAGCACGGCCAGCAGCAGTCCGCAGACCGTTTTCAGGCCGGATGTCGTCACCGCGTAGATCAGCGTGTTGATCAGCCCCTTGACCAGGAACGGTTCGGAAAAGAACTGCTGGAAATTTTCAAGCCCGATAAATTGGGCTGTCGAGAGATCCCAGCGCGTCAGACTGTACCAGAGAGACGATATGGTCGGAAAAAGGAACAGCACGCCGTAAATGATGGCGGCGGGGATAAAAAACCATAGGGGGTAGGGCGAATTGCGCGTGCGTGGGCGTATCTCGGTCATGACTACCTCTTCGATCGGGAAACCTCGCCCCTTCAGGAGCGAGGTTGATGGCCCGAGCGTCCGCTACCAGTTGGGCAGGGCGAGTTGCTTGGCCTGTTTGCGCACATCCTCGTCATAGAGCTTGGCGGCTTCCGCAGGCTGACGGATACCGGAACCGACTTCGACGGTGATCTGCTCCAACGCCGGGCCCTTGACCGGCGAAACGAACTCCAGCGCTGGCGTCGTTTTGTCCTTAGCCTCGAAATAAGGAAGCATGTCCTTGATTGCAGGCGGCACGTCCGCCGGGAGATCGCAACCGTCGACGAGGGAGGGCCCTTGCACGGCGTTGGTTTCTACCATCACCTTGCAGCCTTCGACGCTGCCCGCAAAATCAATGAACTTCTTTGCTTCCTCGGCGTGCTGGCTGGTGGCCGGAATATAGAGGCCAGGCGGCATCCAGACCGTCAGGCCGTTCGTGGCTGCCTTATCGCTCGGTTGGGCGAAGAAGCCGACATCGCTAAGGTTTTCAGGATAATTCTGTTTAATTGCGCCGACCGCAAAGCTCAGCATCGGATAGTGCGCCGCCTCGCCGGTGGCCACCATTCTCAACCCATCATCATAGCTTGCTGCGCCGAAGTCTTCATTCATCAGCCCGGCGTCATGAACTTCCTTTAGGCGTTCGAAGCCTTTCATCGCTGCCGGCGTCTCTGCGTATTTCGCCTTGTTGGCGGTATAGTCGGCAGCGAAGTTCGGAACGGCAGCATGCAGGTTGTAATAGTCGGCCAATACGAATAGCTGCGAGGTCCAGGTATCGCGATAGGTTTGCGCGACTGCGACCTTGCCCGATGCCTTGACCTTGGCGTTGTTCGCCATGAACTCCGCCCATGTCTTTGGCACCGAGAGGCCGAGGTCCTGGTAGATCTTCCTGTTGTAGAGAATCCCGCCGGCCATCGCCGTACCGAAGGGGGCGCCATAGACTTTGCCGTCGGCACTAACGACGGCCTTGAAGTCGCCGGACACCTTCGCCTGCGAGGCGAGACCGCTCAGATCGACAAGCGTCTGCGTCGGCTTCAGCGCCTGCAAGAGCGACCCGGAATTATACAGGAACACATCGGACATCTCCCCCGTCGCCAGACGCGTCTTGACGATATTGTCGCCTTCGCCACCGCCCGGCCGCTGCTCGATCTCAATCGTCACGTCGGGTGCCTTGCTTTGATAGGCGGCAACCAGCGCCTCGGCCGCCGCGACCGTATCGGGATTGTTGTCGATCAGGAATGACAGCGTGACTTCGGCCTGCGACGGGCCGGCCGCGGCCAAGGCCAGAAGCGCGGATGCGCCGGCAAGAATGAGCTTTATCCGGTGTGTCATGACGTTCCTCCTCTGAACGGATTGACCTGTATGCTCCTCAATAATCGGGTAGGGAAAAGACCAGCCTATGCGTGCCTGGGGGAAGAACCGTTTCCTCCATGACAGGCTCGCCATTGAGTGACGCATTGTGGTGCCGCCGGCCGGGCCGGAAGCGGCCGACGCAACCCTCCGGGAGCGTCAGCACATAGGTGACCTCGCTGCCGGTGCAGTGCCAGCCGGCCTCGATGCGCCCTTGGCTGATATCGTGATAGGTCGAAACCGGCGAAAGCGACGGGATCGGCGCCGGGTCGACGATCACTTCGGCAAAGCCGGGTGCGGCCGGACTCGGCGAAATGCCGGCGACACATTCGAACAGCCATTGGCAGACCGCGCCATAGGCATAGTGGTTATAGCTGTTCATGTCGGGTTCGTAGATGGTGCCGTCGGGCGCCATCGAATCCCAGCGCTCCCAGATCGTCGTCGCCCCCTTTGAAACCTGGTAGAGCCAGCCCGGCACATCCTCCTGCAGGAAGACTTTTTCGGCGAGGTCGTCCATGCCGAGTTTCGTCAGGGCCGGCAAAAGGGCCGGCGTGCCGATGAAGCCGGTGCCGATCTTGTAGTCGGCATCGACGACCACCTGCCTGAAATGTCGCCGGGCGGCCTCATGATGCTCACCCGGTATCAGGTCATACAGGAAGGCCAGCGCATAGGATGTCTGATCGTTATGGGCGAGCCGCCCGGCCGGCGTGATGAACTCGTTGGCAAAAGCCAGCCGGATCTTGTCGGCGCGGCCCTTCATCTGCTCTTCGAGCGCATGCTCGCCGAGAACACCAGCGATCTTTGCTAGAAGATCCGTCGAAATGAAGTGGTATAGGGTCGCCGCACAATCGTCGGCAATGGTCGGGCGCGGCTTTCTGTTGTCGCCGACCGGCTGCAGCCAGTCGCCGAAGGTGAAGCCGCGGGCGCCCCAATGCGAGGGCGGATGGACAATCGGGCCGTCCGAGATGGACCAGACGAAATCGACCCAGCGCACCATCGAGCCCAGGCACTCCGAAAGAACGGACCGGTCGCCGTAATGGGTGTAGAGGACCCAGGGGATCACGACAATCGCGTCGCCCCAGCCGGTCGAGCCTGCATAGCCCGGGAAATTGCCGGGGTGCAGACGCGTCGGGTCGGGCGAGAAATGCGAAACGGCGCCGTCCTCGCGCTGGTCGGCCATCACATCGCGCAGATATTTCTTGAGGAAGGACTGGCTGTCGCTCAGCCAACAGGCCGTCGCGGCAAAGACTTGGGCATCACCCGTCCAGCCGAGCCGTTCGTCGCGTTGCGGGCAATCTGTGGGCACTTCGATGAAATTGGCGCGCTGCGACCAGATGGTATTTTCAACCAGGCGATTGACGAGAGGATTGCCCGAGGTGAAGCCGCCCGCCGGTTCCGGCACCGAGGAGATTGGGATCGAGGCGATTTCAACAATCTCCGCATCGCCTTTGATCGTCACCCTGGCATAACGGAAGCCGTGAAAGGTGAAATGCGGCGCGTAGGTCTCGTCGCCATCTCCGTGCAGCATATAGAGGGTATGCGCGGCGGCCGCGCGATAATTGCGATTGTCGAAATGGCGTTCCGGCCCAAGGACTTCCGAGTGCTCGACCCGCACTTCGGTGCCGGTGACGCCTCGGACCGTGTATCTGACGTAGCCGCCGACATTCTGGCCGAAATCATAGATCGTCCTGCCTTCATGATCGGTCCAGCTTTCGATGGGGGCGAGCGGCTGCAGCTCCCGCACCGCTGCCGTCTCATGCGCGACGAGCAGCCCCGTGTCGAACGGCAATCGCTCGGTCCCGTGGGTTTCGGCGACCTTTTCCAGGCGTGCGTCGTAAATCTCACCGAAATAGATCCCCGACTTCTGGATCGGCAGAAGGCCGCTTTGCCAGGTCGTGTCGGTGGAAAGAATGATGCCGCTGGGGCCGACCAGATCCGCAATGGCCCCGATCCTGTCGCCCCAGCAGTTGGGAATAGCCTGGGCGCCCCACATGATCGGCGAGCGGTACCATCCGTCGGCGAGCCAGATTTCTATCCGGTTGATGCCTGACTTCAGAAATCTCGAGATGTCGTATCGCTGATAGGCAATGCGGGCGTCGTAATTCGTCCAGCCGGGCGTCAGTAGATCGTTGCCGACGCGGGTGCCGTTGATGAAGCAGCGATAGAGGCCGAGTGCCGAGATGAAGAGTTCGATCGGAAGGTCGGTGCCGTCATGATCGAAGGTCTTCGAGACGAAGCTTGCGGCCGTTCCCTGGCCGCGGTCCGACAGTGGTGCGATCATCTCTCCGGACCAGGCGCGAGAAACGAGATTGCTGTCGATGGCTGCCGGCTGAAAGTTCATCAAGTCCTCCCACAGAGATGTAGAACGTTCTCCATATAACGTTCTACATTTTTTTCGGAAGCGCAATAGAAATTTCGTCACCAGTCTGCCATGGTGTTTCTAAGGGCGATTGTGACCGCCCGCAGCGCAAGCCCAGAGATTTCATGTCGATCGAAGAGAAAAAAAGACTGCAACGAAATGATCGCGTGACGATCCGGACGGTGGCAACGCATGCAGGCGTATCGGTCGCCGCGGTCTCGAAGGTGATGCGCAACGCTTACGGCGTCAGCGAAGCGCTGCGGACAAGAGTGACCGACGCTATTGAAGCGCTTGGATATCGGCCCTCACGGGCGGCGCGCGGGTTGCGTGGCCGGAGTTTCACCATCGGCGTGCTTTTGATCGACATCCGCAACCCCTTCCTGCCGGAGGTGATTGCCGGTGTAAACGGCGTGCTGGCGCCTTCGCATTACCAGGCGATGATCGGCGTCAGTGATGCGCGCGTGCAGCTGGAGACGTCGCTGATCGAGTCGATGATCGACTACAAGATGGACGGCCTGATCCTGGTTGCGCCGCGCCTGCCTTCGGACATCATCGCAAAATTCGCGGCTCAGATACCGATCGTCGCCGTCGGTTATCACGATGCCGGCGCCACGGCCTTCGATACGGTCAATGCCGACGACCAGCGTGGAGCCGAGATTGCGGTGGAAGCGCTGCTTGCCTGCGGCTATCGCGACATCGAAATGCTGAGCCTCGGCGAGCGTGAGGGGCACCAGGTCTCTGTCGTGCGCCAGCGCGAGATCGGCTTCCGCCGGGCGATGCAACGTGCCGGACTGGGATCGTCTGTTCCGATCACTAAAATTCCGATTGCCCCGCCAAAGCGGGAGGAAACGATGCGAAAGTTCCTGTCGAGAAAGAACAGGCCGCGCGCCGTTTTCTGCTGGAGCGATCTCGACGCCATCACCCTTCTGAGCCTGGCGATGGAGATGGATGTGCGCGTGCCCGAGGATCTTGCCGTCATCGGATATGACAATTCGTCGACCGCGGCGCTCGGTCTCGTCAATCTCGCAAGCATCGATCAATCGGGCAGGGAGCTCGGTCAGGTCGCCACCCGGACGTTGATTTCGAGAATAGAGGGCCGCACCGGCGCGGAGCATATTTTCCAGATGCCGTCGCTGGTCAGCCGCAACAGCCTGACCCGATCCGGCAATGCCACGGATACTTAGAGCGCCAGAAATGGAAAGGCCGGCAGCCGCAATGCGCTTGCCGGCCTCGTAAATCTCAGGCGGCCTTGCCGAACTTCGAAGGACGCGTCGCGGCGGCCTTCTTGACCATGGCGGTAACCTCCGCCCGGCGGGCGCCGGAAAGCGGCAGGCGCGGCATGCGGACGCGTTCCGAGCCGCGGCCCATGATCTGCTCGGCGAGCTTGATCGACTGCACGAGGTCATGCTCGGCATCGAGATGCAGAAGCGGCATGAACCAGCGGTAGATCCTGCGGGCCTCTTCCCAGTCGCCGCGTTCGGCGGCGGCAACGAGCTGCACGGATTCCTCCGGGAAGGCGCTGGTCAGCCCCGAGACCCAGCCCTTGGCGCCGAGCATCAGGCCTTCGAGCGCGACGTCGTCGAGGCCGGCGAAGATATCGAAACGGTCGCCGAATTCGTTGATGAGATCGGTGAAGCGGCGCGGATCCGGCGCACTTTCCTTGACCGCCTTGATATTCGGCACGTCGGCAAGCACCTTCAGCACATCGGCGCCGATGTTGACGCGGTAGGCCGGCGGGTTGTTGTAGAGCATGATCGGCAGCGAGGTCGCTTCGGCGACGGTGCGGAAATGCGCAATCAGCTCTTCCGGCTTCGGCACATAGACCATGGCCGGAAGCAGCATCAGGCCGTCGGCGCCGAGTTTTTCGGCGTCGCGGGCATAGGCGACGGCACGACGCGTATCGAATTCGGAGACGCCCGTCACGACGGGGACGCGGCCGTTGACGACCTCGACGGCGGCTTTGAGGATCGTACGCTTCTCATCGGGATCGAGCGAGTTGTTCTCACCACATGTGCCCATGACGATCAGCCCATTGACGCCGTCGTTGACGAGCGCGTCCTGAACACGCTGGGTTGCGGAAAGATCCACGGAAAGATCTTCGTTGAATTGCGTCGTTACGGCGGGAAATACGCCCTTCCATCCTGTTGTCATCGATTGAAACTCCGTTAAAGTCGGTTTGTTATATACAAACTGTCGACAAGACTCAATCGCCATTGTTGGGGCGTTGCCGAAATCGGCCAAAACGCATTACAAGGCTCTCATCAAGGGGAGGGACGCATGCAGAACGACGTGGAAAATGTGCGGGTGCGCGGTTCCGGCACGCAGAGCATCTATGCCGCGCTGCGCCGGGAGATCCTGTCGATGGCGCTGGAACCCGGCAGCCCGCTCGATGAGGTGCGGCTGTCGGAACGTTTCGGAATGTCGAGGACACCTATTCGCGAAGCGCTGTTGCGCCTTGCCGCCGACGGGCTGGTCACGACGCTGCCGAACCGGAACACGATCGTTGCGCCGATCGATTTCGCCAACCTGCCCACCTATTTCGAAGCGCTGACGCTGATGTACCGGGTGACGACGCGCGGGGCCGCTGGGCGGCGGAACGACGCGATCATGGAAACCATCCGCCGGCACCAGAAGGACTTCGCCGGAGCGGTTGCTAAGCGCGACGCCTATGCGATGATCGAGGCCAACCGTGAATTCCACGTGGCGATCGCCGAGCTTGCCGGCAATACCTATTACACGGCCTTCTTCGCCAAACTGCTCGACGAAGGCCGGCGCATACTTCGCCTTTATTATTCGACATTCGACGACCGGCTGCCCCGGCAATATGTCGATGAACACGAGGAAATCATCGCCGCCATCGAGGCCGGCGACGCCGAGCGCTCAGATCGGCTGGCCATCGCCCACGCCGGCCAGATCGTCCGCCAGATCCAGGACTATCTCGCGCGCAACCTCGACCGGCCGGTGGCGATCGGCCTGTCCTGAAGCGCCGCCGGGATGGCCAGAAAAGGAAAGAACAGGAAAAGCACATGTCGTGGCAGCACCCCATACTCCGCATCACCGAGGAGGAGCGGCAGGATCGCCTTTCCAGGCTTCGAGAGGCGATCGACGCCGAGGGACTGGCCGGCATGCTTCTCGGCCCGACCGAAAGCCTGCGTTATTTTACCGGCCTCGTCTGGCATCCGAGCGAAAGGTTTCTCGGCGCGCTCGTCACGCCGACCGCCGTTTCCTATATCGTTCCCGGTTTCGAGCGCAGCCGTGTCGAAACCCTTCCGCACCTGCCGGGAGAAATTCTGGTATGGGAAGAGGAGGAGAGCAGTGCTTCACTCATTTCCCGCCTTGTCGGCCGAGGCGGCAGGCTTGCCCTTGATGACGGCCTGCCGCTTTTCTTCTATCACGCCTTGGCGGCGGCGATGGGCGCCGAAAGGCTCGCCGATGGCGGCCGGCTGATCCGTGGCCTGCGTCGCATCAAATCCGCCGCGGAGATTGCGCTGATCCAGTATGCGATGAACCTGACGCTCAACGTGCACAGGCAGGTGCATTCGCTGTTGAAGCCGGGCATCACCTCATCCGAGGTGGTCGATTTCATCGATCGGCAGCATCGCCAGGCCGGCGCCGATCACGGCTCGACATTCGCAATCGTCTCCTTCGGGCTAGCAACCTCGCTGCCGCATGGCGCCGACGGCGATCAGATCCTCGGCGACGACGACGTCATTCTCGTTGACACCGGCTGCCGGATCGACGGTTATCATTCCGATATCACCAGAACCTATATGCTCGGCGGCGGCAACAGCGACTTCGCGCGCGCCTGGTGGATCGAGCGCGAGGCGCAGCAGGCCGTCTTCGACGCTGCCCGGATCGGCGCTGCCTGCTCGAGCCTCGACGATGCGGCCCGCAAGGCGCTCGCCAAGCATTTCCTCGGCCCCGACTATCGCCTGCCGGGACTGCCGCATCGCGCCGGTCATGGCCTCGGGCTCGAGATCCACGAGGAGCCTTATATCGTTCGCGGCAACGACACCCCGCTTGCGGCCGGCATGTGTTTTTCCAACGAACCGATGATCGTCTTTCCTGGACAATTCGGGATCCGGCTGGAAGACCATATCTATATGACAGCCGAGGGACCGCGCTGGTTCACCGCGCCGGCGAGGGGACCGACCGAACCGTTCTCCTGAGCGGGCGCATCCCGCGCGCTCAGGCAGATGCATCTTAGTCCTGAAGGCCGGCGGCACTCCCCGCCTTGAGCTTGACCTCGATGACCGGGACGGTGACCTCGGGGCGGCGTACCGGCAGGACGAAGGTCAGTTCGTCCTCGGCGACGGGAAACTGGGTGTTTGCCCATAGCGTATTGGCCGACGGGCGCAGCCAGGTCACGTCGCTGGCATCATGCAGGAATTGCGCATATTCGACCTTGCCGGCCAGCGCATCGAAATGCAGATGCCTATAGGGCCAGTTGAACAGGTGGATATAGAGGCGATCGCCGTTCTGAGTCAGGCGGCAATCGGGCGGTGCGGTGAAATCGGACTGGGTGCAGCCGACGATGCTGCTGCTCGTGCAGCGCCATCCACTCCTCATAGGCCGAAAGCGCCGATATGGCGCGATGGTCGAGCGTGCCGCGCGCCGTCGGCCCGACATTCATCAGCAGGTTGCCGCCGATGGCGACAGTGCCGACCAGCATCTGCACCAGCTGCTCTGTGCTTTTCCACGTGTCCTCGTCACGGTGATAGCCCCAGGAGCCGCTGAGCGTCTGGCAGGCCTCCCAGACGACACGCCTGCCATCGCGCTTCGGCCAGGCGCGCGGCATATATTGCTCCGGCGTGACGATATCGGGCTGCAGGCCGGCGAGATCGAGCCGGTTGTTGATGATGATATCGGGGGCAAGCTCGCGCACCAGGCGCACGAGTTTCTCGCTTTCCCAGTCCCGATGACCCTTTCCGACCAGCTCTCCGAGCTTCCATTGCGGATAGCTGAAATCGAACCACATGATGTCGATCCGCCCGAACTCGGTCAGCAACTCGCGCACCTGCTCTCGCATGAAAGCGGCATAACGCAGCATATCCCGGCCTTCATTAATCTTCGTCGCATCGGGATGATTGCGCTGCGGGTGACGCGGATCGACCGTAAAGTCGGGATGGTGCCAGTCAATCAGCGAATAATAGAAGCCGATTCTTAGGCCCTCGGCGCGGAAGGCGTCGACAAAGGGGCGCAGCAGATCCTTACCATAAGGCGTGTTGGTCACCTTGAAACCGGTGGCCTTGGTGTCCCAGAGGCAAAAGCCTTCGTGGTGCTTGGTGGTCAGCACCACATATTTCATGCCCGCGGCTTTGGCGCGTCTTGCCCATTCGCGGGGGTCGTAGAGATCGAGATCGAAGTGATCGAAATATTTCTGGTAGTCGGCGTCGCTCAGTTCCTCGCGGCTTTTGACCCATTCATGGCGCGCCGGCAGGGCATAGAGTCCCCAATGCACGAACATGCCGAACCGGTTGTGGACGAACCAGGCCTTCTTCTCCTCGGGCAGGGCCAGTGATTGCAGGCTGTCGGCATCCATGGATATTCCTCCTGTTCAGACTTTAAGAGCTGGAAACATGGTGTCCTCCGAAACCCCTAATCGTTTGGCATTATGCTCGGGCGGCGTTCAGGTCGTTTCGCGGATGATGAGTTCGGGCACGATGACGATGCCGTGCTGCCGGTTCTTGGTGGCAATGCGGCTGAGCAGCAGCCGCACGGCTTCTTCTCCCATTTCCCGTTTCTGCACCCTGAGCGTGGTGAGCGCCGGTGACAGCAATTCGGCCGTCGGGATATCGTCGAAACCGATCAGGGCGATCTGCTCGGGGATCGAAATGCCGGCCGCCCGGCAGGCCTTCATGGCGCCGATCGCATTGAGATCGTTGTAGCAGACGAGGGCATCGATGCCGGGCGCTTCCGCCAGCAATTGCGCGGCCGCGGTTTGCCCGCTCGCGGCTGTCGGATCGCAATAGACGATGCCGTGCGCTTTCAGCCCGTGGACGGCTAGCGTCTTGCGGATGCCGACGAGGCGGCTCTTGCCGCCGAAGGAGCTGCGCGGCCCTGCGATGATCGCAATCCTACGGCGACCGCGCTCGACCAGATGATCGATGGCGCGCGACGCTCCGGTTTCGTAGTCCGTGACGATCGTTCCCGCCACTTCGGGCGGTGCTTCGCGGTTGATGAGCACCGCCGCGCGATGGTGCGCGAGCGCCTTGTGCAGGGCGGCATCCGGCAGGCGCGCGCTGCAGACGATGATGCCGTCGACCCGATGGCGCAGCAGCGCCTCGATGAGTTCGCCTTCGCGTTTGCTGTTCTCGACGACGTTGGACAGAAGCAGGTTATAGCCGGCGGCACTCGCCGCGTCCTCGGCTCCTCTGATGACCTCGGGAAAGAACGGATTGGTGATGTCGGGGACGAGAAGGCCGATGGTTTTCGAGCGGTCGGATCGCAACCCGCGTGCGAAGGGATTGGGTCGATAGTTGAGTTCATTCGCCGCCAGAAGAATGCGCTGAGTCGTTTCGGCGCTGGCGCCGCCCTGATCGTTGAGCACGCGCGACACCGTCATCGGCGATACGCCTGCAGCGCGCGCGACATCGGCGATGGTTATCTTGGATTCCGGCTCTTTGGTGCGGCTCAACGGGGTAGTCTCTTGGGGACGGGAATTTGCGATAACGATAACTAACATAATTTCCCGAAAAACCAAGGCTACCCCAGTTAAGTATGCGTATTTAAGAATCTCTTTGACAAGCTGTAACGGTAACGTTAACGTCCGAGCTGGAGGAAATACGTTAACGATAACTTAGAGACGATCATTGGGAGGAGACTATGCAACACGTCAGAATTCTACGACGGCAGGTCGTCTCGACCGTTGCCGCTGCGATCCTCATTGGTTCCGGTTGGACGGGTGCTGCCTTCGGTTTTCAGGAAGCGCCGGAACTCAAGGCGCTCGTCGATGCCGGCAAGCTGCCGCCGCTCGAACAGCGGCTGCCCAAGGAGCCGCTGGTGCTCACCCCACTTGAATCGGTCGGGACCTATGGCGGCACCTGGCGCACGGCCACTTTCGGCGGCGGCGACAGCGAGATCGAGCGTTCGATCGGCTATACAAGACTGGTTCGCTGGAACCCGGAATGGACCGAGGTGATCCCCGACATCGCCAAGAGCGTCGAAGTCAATGCTGACGCGACCGAGTATACGTTCACCCTGCGGCAAGGCACGCGTTGGTCGGACGGCGAGCCCTTTACCGCCGACGATCTGGTCTGGTGGAACGAGAATGTGCTGCGCAACACCAAGATCACGCCCGCCGCGCCCGACTGGCTGACTGCCGGCGGTGAGCCAGTCAAGGTCGAGAAGATCGGCGACGACCAGGTCGTCTTCAAATTCGCCGCGCCGAACGGCTTGTTCCTGATGAACATGGCGACAGTGCGCGGTTCCGATATCCTGGCTGCCGCACCGGCGCACTACCTCAAGCAGTTCCACAAGGATTTCAATCCGGACGGCGTCGATGCCCTGGTGAAGGCGGCGGGTGCAACCGACTGGGTCCAGCTCTTCAACAACAAAATCGGCTTTCCCGGCCGCTGGCGCGATCTCGGCCGGCCGACGCTCGACGCCTGGGTGTTGACTGCGCCCTATAACGGCACGACGCAGGTCGTCGCCGAACGCAATCCCTACTATGCCAAAGTGGATACCGCGGGAAACCAGCTGCCTTACTTCGATCGCGTCACCATCGACGTGATGCAGGATACCCAGGCGATCATCCTGAAGGCGATCAGCGGTGAAATCGACATGCAGAACCGCTTCATCGAGACGACGGACGCTCGCACGGTGATCGTGCAAAACCAGCAGAAGGGTGGTTACGGACTGTTCATCGCCCGGCCGGCCTGGTCGAACGCCCTGCTGATCACGCTCAACCAGACCCATAAGAATCCGGCCTTGCGCGCTGTCTTCTCCAACAAGGATTTCCGTATCGGCCTCAGCCACGCCATCAACCGCGAGGAGCTCAACCAGCTGATCTATGCCGGACAGGCCAAGCCCTATCAGGCCGCACCCCGCGAAGGCACTGCGCTCTATGACGAGAAGATGGCGACACAATATCTCGAATATAATGTCGACCTCGCCAATCAATATCTCGACAAGGCCGGCCTCACCAAAAAAGATGCCGAAGGCTTTCGCCTCGGCCAGGACGGCAAGCGGATCACCTTCGCCATCGACGCCTTGACCGGAAGCCCGATCCAGGTCGATGCCCTCGAGATGATCCAGCGCTACTGGCGGGCCGTCGGCATCGACATGCAGCCGCGCCCGGCCGAGCGGTCACTGATCTTCTCGCGCCTGCAGAACAACGACAATGACGGCCTGGGATGGGTTGGCGGCGGCGGTTACGACTTCCTCGGCCTGCTCGATCCGAAATGGTATTTCCCGCACGAATATGAATCGAGCTTCGCGACGGCCTGGGGCCTCTATTATCAAAACCCCAAGGATCCGAACGCTGAGGAACCGAGCGCTGCCGCCAAGAAGCAGATGGATCTCTACCGGCAGGTGCAGGAAGCCCCGACGCTCGAAAAGCAGCTCGCCGCCATGAAAGAACTGCTGGCGATCACCCGTGACGAGTTCTACGTCATCGGCACGAACCTGGAGCCGGACCGTGTCGGCATCGTCAAGACCAACATGCACAACGTTCCGAAGGTCATCCCCAGCACCTCGTTCTACATGACGCCGGGACCGGCCAAGCCGGAGACCTTCTACTACCAGCAATAAGACACATGATCGGCCGGAATGGCGTCTGCGGGCGCCATTCCGCCACCAGCCCAGTCCCAATCATCCAGTCCGATCGGCTATCGCCGGTCGAGGGAGCTTGAACATGGCCGGCTTCATCATCAGACGTCTGCTTTACATGATTCCGATGATGTTCGCGATCTCGGTCGTGACCTTCATCATCATTCAGCTGCCGCCGGGCGACTTCCTGACCGCGATGACCGCGCGTCTGGCCTCGCAGAACGAAACGATCGATCCCAGCGTCATCGCTGGCCTGCGCGAACGCTATGGCCTCGATCAGCCGTGGGCGGTCCAATACTGGAAATGGATCAGCGGCATCCTGCTGCGCGGGGATTTCGGCCAGTCCCTCGATTGGAACAAGCCGGTCAGCGAACTGATCTGGGCGCGGATGGGCTTAACGATGGTAGTCTCGGTCACCACGCTGCTCTTCGTCTGGGCGGTGGCCTTTCCGATCGGCATATATTCAGCCGTGCGGCAATATTCGCTCGGCGACTATTTCGCCACCTTCTTCGGCTTCCTTGGGCTTGCCATTCCGAACTTCCTGCTGGCGCTCGTGCTGATGTTCGTCTCGGCGCAGTATTTCGGCCAAAGTGTCGGCGGATTGTTTTCGCCCGCCCATATCAACGCGGCTTGGAGCTGGGCCAAGCTCGGCGATCTCGTTTCGCATATGTGGATCCCGGTCGTCGTCCTCGGCACGGGCGCCACGGCCGCCTTGATCCGCATCATGCGCGCCAATCTCCTGGACGAGCTCAACAAGCCCTATGTCGACATGGCCCGCGCCCGGGGGCTGAGCGAAATCCGATTGTTGTTGAAATATCCGGTGCGGGTGGCGCTCAACCCGTTCGTCTCCACAGTCGGCTGGGTGCTGCCGCACCTCGTCTCGGGTTCGGTGGTGGTCTCCATCGTGCTCAGCCTGCCGATAACCGGGCCGCTCCTGCTCAACGCGCTTTTCGCCCAGGACATGTATCTGGCGGGCACTTTTATCCTCTTGATGAGCATGCTGACGCTGATCGGAACGCTGATCTCCGACCTGCTGCTTGCCTGGCTCGATCCGCGTATCCGCAACGGCTGAGGGGAGATAAACAATGACCGATCAAGCCATCGCGCTATCACCCGAACCAATTCGCAATTCCGATGCGGTCGCCGGCCAATGGAAACTCATCTGGCGGCGCTTCTGCCGCCATCGGCTGGCGCTCGTGGCGGGCGTCGTGATCTTGCTGATTTACCTGGTCGCGCTGTTTGCCGAGGTTCTCGCCCCGGTTTCCTCGCAGACTTACGATTCCCGCTACACCTATGCGCCGCCTCAGCAGCTGAGATTCGCCGGCTACGACACGGCGGGGAGATTTCACCCGCTCTATGTCAACGGCTACTCGATGAAGGTCGACCCGATCGCGCTCAGCCGCACCTATGTGCCCGATCCGGCTGTCGTCATTCCCGTGGGCTTCTTCGTCAAAGGCGAACCTTACCGGCTCTGGGGCTTATTCGATCTCGACCGGCACCTGATCGGCCCGGTCGAGGCAGGCAAGCCATTCTACCTGTTCGGCGCCGACCGGCTCGGCCGCGACGTCTTCAGCCGCACGGTGCACGGCACTCGGATTTCGATGTCCGTCGGTCTGATCGGGGTGGCGATCAGCCTCATCCTCGGCATCATTCTCGGCGGTATCTCGGGACTCTATGGCGGTTGGGTCGATGATGTGATCCAGCGCTCTATCGAACTCATCAACTCCATTCCGACCATCCCGCTATGGATGGGGCTTGCGGCTGCCGTTCCGATCAGCGCCGATCCGATCCTGGTCTATCTCTGGATCACGGTCATCCTGTCGCTGATCGGCTGGACCGACCTGGCCCGTGTGGTGCGCGGGCGCTTCCTGTCGCTGAAGACGGAAGACTTCGTCATCGCCGCCCATCTCGATGGCTGCTCCCGGATGCGCATCATCTGGCGGCACATGGTTCCTTCCTTCATGAGCCACATCATCGCCTCGGTCACGCTCGCCATTCCGACGATGATCCTCGCAGAAACCGCGCTCTCCTTCCTCGGCATCGGGCTGCGCCCTCCGGTGGTGAGCTGGGGCGTGCTGCTGCAGGAGGCGCAGAACATTCTCGCCGTCTCGAGCGCACCCTGGCTGTTTCTTCCCGGCATCGCGGTGATCGTCACCGTGCTCGCCCTCAATTTCCTCGGTGATGGATTGCGTGATGCTGCAGATCCCTATGAATACTGATCCCAATTTTGCCGCCGTCGGCGGCCGGCACGGGCATCGCGACCCGCTGATCGAAGTCGACGATCTCAGAACTCATTTCTTCGGCGGGGCGGGCACGGTGAGGGCGGTCGACGGCGTCTCCTTCAGCATTCCGCGCGGCAAGACGGTCTGCGTCGTCGGCGAATCCGGCTCGGGCAAGAGCATTACCGGCCGCTCGATCCTCAACCAGGTTCCGCGCGGAGGGCGGATCGTCTCGGGCGCGATCCGCTATCGGCCCGATCCGGCGGCACCCACCATCGATCTGGCGGCGCTCGATCCGCGCGGCGCCGACATGCGGGCGATCCGCGGCGCCCAGATCGGCCTGATCAGCCAGGAGCCGATGGCGGCGCTTTCGCCGGTCCACACGATCGGCAACCAGATGGTCGAGGTGATCCGCTTGCATCTGAAGATGGGAAAGAAAGAGGCGCGTGAACATGCCATCGAGACGCTGGCGCTGGTCGGCATCCCCCGGCCGGCCGAGCGGATGGAAAGTTATGCCTTCCAGTTTTCCGGCGGCATGCGCCAGCGCGTCTGCATCGCTTTGGCGCTTGCCTGCCGCCCCAAACTCCTGATCGCCGACGAGCCGACCACGGCGCTCGATGTGACCACCCAGGCCAATATCCTCGATCTGCTGGCCTCGCTGCAGGCCGAATTCGGGCTTTCCGTGCTGTTCGTCACCCATGATCTCGGCGTGGTGGCCGAGATCGCCGACGAGGTCGTCGTCATGTATGTCGGCCGGGTCGTGGAAGCGGGCGATGTCGACACGATCTTCCATGCACCTGTTCATCCCTACACCAAGGCGCTGCTGCAATCGGTGCCGCGCCTGCATGGAGAACCGAGCGAACGGCTGGCGACCATTGAAGGTATGGTGCCCTCGCGTTTCGACCGGCCCGAGGGCTGCAGCTTTCATCCCCGGTGCAAGCAGGCGAGGGCGGGTCTCTGCGACCGGACGGACCCTCGATCCGTCCTCATCGGCGAAGGGCACGTCGCCAGCTGTCTGCTTTATGAAGGAGGACTGTAATGACCGGTCCCGCGACACCACGCAGCTCGCTGCTTGAATTGAACGATCTCAGAATGCACTTTCCCATCCGCAAGGGCGCGTTTCGGCGGGTGGTCGGGCACGTCAAGGCGGTCGACGGCGTCTCGCTTCGCGTCGAAGACGGCGAGACGCTCGGCATTGTCGGCGAATCCGGCTGCGGCAAGTCGACGCTTGCCCGCACGGTGCTGCGCATCTACCAGCCGACCAGCGGAGAAATCCGCTATCGTGATCGCAGCGGCGGCACGGTCGATCTCGCCACCCTGTCGGGCTCAGCGCTGGACGAAATCCACCGCGACCTGCGCATCATGTTCCAGGATCCGCAATCCTCGCTCAATCCGCGCCTTCCCGTCATCGACATTATCGGCGAGGTACTCAGCGTCAACGGCATTGCGAGAGGCCGGGAGCTCGAACATCGGGTCGCTGAGTTGATGCAGAGCGTCGGCCTGCGGCCGGAATATATGCGCCGCTATCCTCATGCTTTCTCGGGCGGCGAACGCCAGCGCATCGGCATCGCCCGGGCGCTGGCGTCCAATCCGCGCGTGGTGATTGCAGACGAGGCGGTCTCGGCGCTCGATGTCAGCGTGCAGGCGCAAACCATCAATCTGTTGCAGGACCTGCAGGAACAGTTCGGCCTGACCTATCTCTTCGTCGCTCACGACCTCTCGGTCGTCCGGCACATCTCGAACAATATTGCCGTGATGTATGTCGGCCGGGTCGTCGAAAAAGCCCCGACGGAGCAGATCTTTTCGCGCCCGCGCCATCCTTATACCGAAGCGTTGCTCTCGGCCGTGCCAATCGCCGATCCGAGGCTGCGCCGTCATGGCAGACGCATCCGTCTTGCCGGCGAGGTTGCCGATCCCGCCCATCCGCCTCCCGGCTGCGCATTCCATCCGCGTTGCCGCTACGCAACCGAGCTTTGCAGGCAGGAGGTCCCGGGCTTGCGCACCGTGGCCGCCGATGGGCACGCCGTCGCCTGCCACTACGCCGAATCCTTGACCCTCAATCCCTTTGCCGACCGCACCGTTCCGGAGTTCAATTGATGCCCGAATTCATTCCACGCTCCGAGCAGCATCCGATTGTGGATATCTCCTCCAGGACGCTCGACCTCATCTATTTCGACCTCGTCGCGCTTCCGGCCGATGGCTGGGACGCGCGGCGGCTGCCCTTGCACGAAAGCCTCTACGTCGTGCTGTCGGGGCAGGTGGACATCGAGGTAGATGACGTCAGCTTCGAAGCTGTGGGCCGGCGAGCCGATATCTGGGGAGGCGATGCGGACTCGGTTTACGCGCCCGTCGGCGCCCACGTCCGGATATCGGCCCGTGGCGGCCCGGCGGAAATCGCCATCGCCGGCGGCCTTTGCGACACGCGTTACGCCCCGTTTCGCGTCACGCCCGAGGAGGTCGATGCGGTCAATGTCGGCTCGCCCGACACGCACAGCCAGCGGCGGATCGTCCATCTGCTCGGGCAACGCCAGAACGGGCGCTGCGGCAATCTCCTGGTGAGCGAGCTCTATGCCGGCGAGGGCTGCTGGTCCGGCTATCCTCCCCACAAGCACGATACCGAGGACGGCGAGGCCGAGACGCTGCATGAGGAGCTCTATCACTACCGCTTCCTGCCGGAGACCGGCTTCGGCAGCCAGATTACCTATGACGATGATGGTCCGGTCAAGATCCTCATGACCCGCCACGGCGACACCTTCCTGCTCGATCGCGGCTACCACCCGACCGTCACCTCGCCCGGTCATCGCGGCTATATCTTCACCATCCTTGTCGGCAAGCACCGCCGCGGGTTGATCCAGCGCTTCGACCCCGCCCATCAGCATCTGACCAAGACCATCCCTGGCATCGATGCGATGCGCGACAAGTTCAAATAACCCGCCTTGGGCTGCCAGCCTTTCCCTCCAAGGAGAACGATCCATGCGTGAACGTACGCGAATAAGCGTTGATGCCGGCGAAGCGGTGCGCCCCTTCAACCGGTTCTGGCGCGGCACCGGCTTTTCGCCGGCCGAACTGCTGCTTGAACCCGAGATGCGCCAGATGCTCGCCTATATCGGTGGACTGCCGAACGAGGGCATCCGGTACCTGCGTGTGCACTATCTATACAATCTGCTGCGCTCGACCGCCGCCGGTTATGACTGGTCCCTGCTCGACCGCGCGCTCGACGTGATGATCGAACACCGCCTGAAACCGTTCTTCGAGCTGATGGGCAATCCGTCGGGCCTCTTCACCGATTATGAGGACATGGATCAGGTCAAGCGCTGGCGCGATCTCGTGACGGCGACGGCCGACCGCTATGCCACGCGTTACGGCATGGACGAATTGCGCAGCTGGTATTTCGAAACGACGAACGAGGCCGACTCCGGCTGGTGGACCTACGGGATCAAGGGCTACACCAATTACTACGATGCTTGCGTCGCCGGGCTCGATGCCGTCGATCCCGGCCTTCCCATGGGCGGGCCGGGCACTGCCCGCACGCTCTCGCCGATTTTTCGCGCCTTGATGGCCCATTGCGACAGCGGCACGAGCTGCCTGACCGGCGAGGGGCCGCCGCGCCTCGACTACATCTCGATCCACGAAAAGGGCGTCAACGGCAGCAAGGACGACCTGACCCCGAAAACCAACGCCATTGTCGACCGCACGCTTCTCGTCGTCGATTATCTCAAGGAGCATCATCCGCGGCTTGCGGGCCTGCCGATCGTCAACGACGAATGCGATCCGCAACTCGGCTGGAGCGATCATCACAGCTGGCACGGCAAGGCTTATTACGCCGGCATCATCGCCCGCATCATCGAGCAGCATGACCGGCGTATCATCGCCCCGAAGGCAGCGAATTTCACCTTCCTCAGCAATGACCATGCCTTTATCGGCGGCTGGAGCCAGCGCACGATCTTTGCCTATTTCGGCCCGCGCAATTTCACCAAGGCGCAATGGGAGCATAAGACCGATCTCGAGACGCTGGTCACGGACGTCGAGCGCGCGCCGCCCTTCGACCTCGTCAAGAAGCCCGGTCTCACATCGATGGAATTGCTGGCTACGCTCGGCGATACCCTCTGCAAGGTGACCGCCGAACCGCCGCTGACCCCCGACGCGGACGGCCTGGCAATCCTGCCGACACGGCTGCCGGGCGGCGGTGTTTCCATCAGCCTCATCCACAGCGTCGACGCCATCAGCCGTTCCGGGCGGACCGCCGTCCGCCTGGAGGTCAGCGGGCTGGTTCCCGGCCGTCATGCGCTGTGTCTGCTGCGCATCGACGAGGAGTTCACCAATCCAATGGAGGTCTGGGAGGCCCAGCGTGATGAAAGCAACCCACGCGGGCCTTTCGAGCCGGTCGGCGCGCCGCCTCAGCCTAATGAAACGCAGTTTGCCGCACTGCGCCACGCCCAGGAGCCGGCCTTGCTGCACCCGATCAGCATCGTCGATTGCGACGAGGGCGGCGTCAGCGTCGATCTCGACGTACCCTTACCGTCGCTCACGCAGGTGCTTGTCGTTCCCGACAGCAGTAAGCCCCCCGTGGCCCCCAGCGGTCTCGTCGTCGAACGTTATCTTGGTCTCGGTGGCCGGGAACGGCGCATGCTGTTCTGGGTCGCCGGCGATACGAGCCCTGCCATCTTCTATGATGTCCTGGTCAGCAGGGATGGCGAGACATTCGAAAAAGCCAGCTCCGTGCCGCTGATCTCGACGGCATTCCTGCACATGTCGCCGCCAGACGGTGCGCGTTACGCGGTCTGCGCGCGCGATGCATTCGGCCGCCGTAGCGAACTTTGTGTTTCCCGCTGATTGATCATGGATATCGCCTATTTCACCAAGGCCCTGGAGGGGCTGCCGCTCGAAGAGGCGGCGGAGATCACTGCGGGGCTGGGGTTCGACTGTGCCGACCTCCTCATCCGCGACGGCCATGCCGTTTCCCCCGACAGGCCGGAGCAGGTCGTCGGGGCTGTAAAACTCTTCACTGCGGCCGGCCTGCGCACGCCGATGGCGACGATCGATTCCACGCGGCCCGACGATGCCACGTCCCGGCTTCTCGGGCATTGCGGCGAGGCCGGAATCGGGCAGATCAGGCTGGGTTTCTGGCGCTATGACCCCTCTCGACGCTGGAGAGTGCAGATCGACGAGGCGCGGCGCGATCTCGACGGTTTTGAGCACCTGGGCGCACGCTTCGGAATCAAGCTGACCATCCAGCTTCACGGCGGAACGCTGCACAGCTCAGGCGCGCTGGCATTGCAGTTGCTCACCGGGCGCGATCCCGGGAGGATCGGCGTCTACCCCGACCCAGCCAATCAGATCGTTCGAGAGGGAAGCGAGGACTGGCGCCTGACCCTCGATATACTTGATCCGTGGTTCTGCTGCATGGGTGTCAAGAATGGCGGCTGGTTTCCCAGTGTCCATGGCGTCGACGGTCAACGCGCATGGCATTCGGATTGGCAGGGGCTCGACGAGGGCATGGTGCGCTGGAACGAGATCATCCCCCATCTGGTCGCCACGGGATTTGCCGGCGTGCTCTCGGTGCATTCCCAATACCGGGTTCCCAGGCAACAGGCGCTGGACAAGGTCCGCGCCGATCTTGCCTATCTCAGGCGCCTAGTCGCCGCAGCGAAAGAGCAGAGCCATGCATGAACAGACTTCCGTCATTGCCGTCCTTTTGACCGAAAAGACCCGCCGCATGATGCTGGACGATGCGGCGGCGGCCCAGTTGAATGCCCTCGGCGAGGTTCGTTGGCCGACCGGGTCCACGATCGACGCTGCCGATGCCGATCGGCTGCTGCAAGGCGCCACGGCCTGCCTGACCGGATGGGGCACCCCACCCTTCGATGCCGCCACGCGCCAGCGCCATCCGCAACTTGCCCTCGTCGCGCATTCGGCCGGCAGCGTGCGTACACTCGTTCCGTCCCGCCTGTTCGACGAGGGTCTTCGCGTCAGCCATGCCGCCTCGAAAATTGCCACCTCGGTTGCCGAGTTCGTCGTCGCCGAAGCGTTGCTCGCCATGCGCGGCATTCACCGGCTGCATGATCAATTGCGCGGCGGCGGCGAATGGCTCGACGTCCGCGCCGCCGTTCCGCAAAGATTGCTGGGTGCTCGCACGGTCGGCATCGTCGGCGCCGGATATGTCGGCCGGGCGGTCATGCGCCTGCTCGTGCCATTCGGCTGCCGCGTGCTAGTCGTCGATCCCTATTTGGATGAGAGGGAGGCCGCAGCACTCGGCGTCGTGAGCGTCGGATTGGACGATGCACTCACGGAGAGCGACGTAATTTCCCTGCATGCCCCCGTCCTGCCCGAAACCCGCCGCATGATCGGCGCCTGCGAACTGGCTTTGCTGCGCCCCGGCACATTGTTCATCAACACCGCGCGCGCAGAACTGGTCGATGAGACCGCACTGCTCGCCGAAATCCGCTCCGGTCGCATAGAGGCGGCTCTCGATGTCTTCGACAACGAACCGCTGCCGCCGGATAGCCCGTTCCGCAACCCTGCGCTTGCCAATGTCACCATTTCGCCGCATGCAGCCGGCCACACCGAGGAGGCACATTTCGCTCAAGGGCAGGCGATGGTGGACGAGATCGGCCGGCTGGTGCGCGGCGAACCGCTCCATCACGAAGTGTTGCGCGCCGCGCTCGACCGGATGGCATGACATGGATAGAAGCATCGGAGCTTCTCTAACGGCGCCGCGCATCAGAATTGTCGAGATCGACGCCTTCGAGCGCGACATCAGGCTGCGTCTGCCGTTCCGTTTCGGTGCGGCGACCCTCGAAAAGGCGCCACAGGCCTTTCTCAGGGTGCGCGTCGAGGATGAAAAGGGAAAGATGGCCGTCGGTGCTGCCGCCGAAATGATGGTGCCGAAATGGTTCGACAAAAACCCGGCGCTGACGCCGGCGCAGAATGTCGATCAATTGCGCGGTTCGATCCGTGTTGCGGCGGCTGCCTCGCTCGAAGCGTCCGCGCCGGAGACATTGTTTGCCGCCGCCCACCAGAATGAGCTGGAGACGGTCCGGCGCCTGCCCGGAAATCCATTGGCTGCCGGATTCGGACCTTCGCTGATCGCCCGCGCCGCGCTGGATGCCTATTGCCGTCTTGCCGGCATTTCCTTCTTCGATGCGGTGCGCGGAAATCATGTCGGCATCGGCGGCCCGATGCTGCCAGGCGATGTCCGCGCGGATGTCGTCTCCGCCGCGCTCGCCAGACTTCATGCCGGCCGCTCGATCTCGGCGCGGCATACGATCGGGCTTGTCGACCCGATCACCGATGGCGATATCGTCGATCCGGTTGGCGACGGCCTGCCGCAAAGCCTCGAGGCCGTGATAACGCGCTATGGCAACCGCTGGTTCAAGATCAAGCTGTCGGGCGCGGTCGACGCCGATATCGGCCGCTTGGCGCGGATTGCCGCCGTCTTGGAACGCCTGCCCGATTATCGGGTGACGGTCGACGGCAACGAACAGTTCGGTGCGGCCGAGCAGTTCGCCGCCTTGCTGGCGCGGATGGATTCAATACCGGAACTGGCGAGGCTGCGTGCGGCCATCGCCTTTGTCGAACAGCCGTTCTCGCGGGAGATCACGATGGATACCCCTCTAGGGGAACTGGCGGCGCGATTGCCCTTCCTGATCGATGAGAGCGACGATCGCGACGATGCCTTCGCCCGCGCCCGGGCGCTCGGCTATACCGGCGTCTCCTCGAAAACCTGCAAGGGCATTTACCGCTCGCTCATGAAGGCGATCCGCATCAGGACGGGTAGCGTGCCGGGGCTGTTCCTTTCGGGCGAGGATCTGACCTGCCAGGCCGGGCTTGCCGTGCAGCAGGATTTGGCACTGGTCTCGCTGCTCGGCCTCTCCCATGTCGAACGCAACGGTCACCACTATGTGGCCGGCATGCAGGGGGCGCCTCAGGCGGAGAAAGCCCGCTTTGCCGCGGCCCACCCGGATCTCTACGAGCAAGGCGGCGACGGGCCGCTCCTGTCGGTCCGCGACGGCCGGATCGACATCGGTTCGCTCACGGCAATGGGCTATGCGAGCGGCGCCTTGCCGGATTTCGAGGCGATGAGGCCGCTGTCATGACATCCGCCGAAGTTCAGCAGTCGACGCACGTCGGCCGGCCGCCGGGCAGGCTTGAGGAATTGACGGGCGCCTGTATCTTTCTGACCTCGCAGGCTTCGAGGCACATCAATGGTCACAGACTTTACGCAGACGGAGGCATGTCGGCATGTCGTTGAAAACCGTCAAAACACCGGGGGAGCTGCGGTCGGCCCGCTGGTTCGCATCCGAGGACCTGCGCGGTTTCGGCCATCGCTCGCGCCTGATGCAGATGGGCTACGATGCCGGCGACTGGGCCGGCAAGCCGCTGATCGGCATTCTCTCCACTTGGTCGGACCTCAATCCCTGCCACGCCCATTTCAAGCATCGCATCGAAGACGTGAAACGCGGAGTGCTGCAGGCGGGCGGCTTTCCGGTGGAGATGCCGGCGCTGGCGCTGTCGGAAAATTTCATGAAACCGACGACCATGCTCTACCGCAACCTTCTGGCGATGGAGACCGAAGAGCAGATCCGCGCCCACCCTGTCGATGGCGTGGTGCTGATGGGAGGATGCGACAAGACCACGCCGGGCCTCATCATGGGCGCGCTCAGCGCCGGCGTGCCGATGATCTTCCTGCCGGCGGGGCCGATGCTGCGGGGCAATTATGCGGGCCAGCATCTCGGTTCCGGCTCGGACGCCTGGAAATACTGGGATGAGCGGCGCGCGGGAACGATATCGGACAAAGAATGGGCAGGCATCGAAGCCGGCATCGCGCGTTCCTACGGCCATTGCATGACAATGGGCACCGCTTCGACGATGACCGCGATTGCCGACGCGATGGGTCTGACGCTGACGGGGGGCTCTTCGATTCCGGCAGCCGATGCCAACCATATCCGCATGTCGGCCCAGACCGGCCGGCGGATCGTCGAGATGGTCTGGGAAGATCTGACGCCGGACCGGATCGTCACCCCGGCGGCCATTCGCAATGCCGCGACGGTCGCCATGGCGACCGGCTGTTCGACCAATGCCGTGATCCACCTCCTGGCGATGGCGCGCAGGGGAGGGGTCGCGCTGACGCTTGACGATCTCGACGCGCTTGGCCGCGTCACTCCGGTCATCGCCAATGTACGTCCGTCCGGAAAGACCTATCTGATGGAGGATTTCTACTATGCCGGCGGTCTTCTGGCGCTGATGTCGCAGATCCGCGAGCGGCTCTATCTCGACGCATTGACGGTTTCGGGGCAAACGCTGGGCGCAGCGCTGGCCGATGCCAAGATTTATAATGACGACGTGATCCGGCCGCTTTCTAATCCGATCTATCCGGAGGGCTCACTTGCCGTGCTCAAGGGCAACCTGGCGCCCGACGGCGCGGTGATCAAACCCGCGGCATGCGACCCGCGCTTCCATGTCCATCAAGGCCCGGCACTGGTCTTCGACAATTACCCCGACATGAAGGCGGCGGTCGAGGACGAAACGCTTGATGTGACGCCTGATCATGTGATGGTGCTGCGCAATGCCGGACCGCTCGGCGGTCCCGGCATGCCGGAATGGGGCATGCTGCCGATGCCCAAGGCGCTGCTGAAGCAAGGACATCGCGACATGCTGCGGCTGTCGGATGCGCGCATGAGCGGCACCAGCTATGGCGCCTGCGTGCTGCACGTGGCGCCCGAAGCCTATGTCGGTGGCCCGCTCGCTCTGCTGCGCAACGGCGACATCGTCAGGATCGATATTCCGAACCGCCGGCTGGATATGCTGGTCGACGAGGCGGAGCTGATCCAGCGCCGCGCCGCTTGGACGAAGCCGGCCGATCGTTTCGGCCGCGGCTACGGCTGGATGTACGCCTCCCATGTCAGCCAGGCCGACAAGGGTTGCGATTTCGATTATCTGCTGCCCGAATTCGGCGCTGCAGCCGGAGAACCGGACATCTTCTAGGAGGACATGCAGGAATGACGACACTTTCGGACAGCACGCGCGACAAACTCATGCGGGTCAGCGTCGCCACCATCAGCACGGCGCTCTTCAAGCGCGGCCTGCGCAACCAGACCATCCAGGATGTGCAGCCGGTCGCCCGTAAAGGCCGCAACATGGTCGGGCCGGCCTATACGCTGCGCTACATTCCGGCGCGCGAAGACCTGAACAAGCTCGAGGTTTTCCGCAATCC
Source organism: Rhizobium sp. BK049 (assembly GCF_014193135.1). Classification (NCBI taxonomy): domain Bacteria; kingdom Pseudomonadati; phylum Pseudomonadota; class Alphaproteobacteria; order Hyphomicrobiales; family Rhizobiaceae; genus Rhizobium; species Rhizobium sp. BK049. The sequence goes on along the minus strand of NZ_JACHYV010000005.1, from coordinate 48,290 downwards.
GGAACACCCGCAGCGCGCCTGCGTCGAAAGCTGCCCGCCGGGCGCGGTGCTGGTGATGGACAGCCGCAAGAATCCACGCGCCGCCTCCGCCGGCTCAATCCTCGTCACGCGGCTGATGGTGCGCGGCGTGGCAGGTGTCGTCACCGATGGCGGATTCCGCGACAGTCCCGAAATAGCCGGGCTGTCGATCCCTGCTTATCACAATCGGCCCTCGGCGCCGACGAACCTGACGCTGCACCAGGCGCTCGACATCAACGTGCCGATTGGTTGCGGCGACGTGGCGGTCTGGCCGGGCGATATCATGGTCGGCGACGATGAAGCGGTGATCGTCATTCCGGCGGAACTGGCCGACGAGATTGCGGAGGAGGCTGTGGAAATGACCGCCTATGAGGATTTCGTCACCGAGCGCGTGCTGGCTGGCCAGTCGATCATCGGTCTCTATCCGGCAACGCAGCCGCGCAATCTCGAGGAATTCGCCGCCTGGCGCGCCAGGAGCGGCCGGTGACTCGCAGCATCCGTCGCTTTCTAGTTTGGCGCGCTGGCTGCGGTTTCACCCGGGGGCATGATCCGGAACAAAAAGGTTGAAACCTTCTCCCCCGGCTTGAAGGGTCCGGGAACCTGGTTAGTTACCGGTTTCAAGCTTTGAAGGAACGCTGCAATTGATGTCACGTCCTCGTCGGTGAGCTGCGCGAATGCGTGCCATGGCATGATTGGTGCCAGGACGCGACCGTCCGGCCGCTGCCCGGACTGAAGGGCAGTCACAATCTGTTCTCTGGTCCAGCTCCCGATGCCGGTCTCCTTGTCAGGCGTAATGTTGCGGCCGACAAAAACGCCCTCGCCCGGGATCTCAAAGCCAACATCCGATCCACCGAGAAATCGCGCAGTGTCCGGCTTTCCGAAGAAATATCCCGGCGTGTGGCAGTCATTGCACCCGCCAATCGTGACGAGATATTCGCCGCGCGCAATCTGCTGATCATCGGCCGCTGCTGCCATGCTCAGCGGTAGCGCCAACGCACAAGCGGCTAAAAATGCGAGCCGAACGCTCAATCGAAACATTTTACCCTCCGTGTTACACCCGCTTGCAGCCGTAAAGGACTGAATATCACGATGAAGTTGCTCGATATATTAGTCACTTCGAATTAATAGAATTGTACGGGGCGCAGGCTGCCAGACCAGCAATGAAAAAGGGCCACGACGAAGCAGGCCTCCATGTATTTTCGCGAGCACGGGGCGGCGCGGCAGCTGCTATTCAATCCGCGACAGCCGGATTGTTGTCGCTTCGCTCGGGGGCGGTCGGCCACCAGCGGCACCTTGCCCGATTTCGAAGCGATGGAGCCGTTGTCGAACGCATGGCAGGACGCGCAGGCGGCATGATGCCGCCTGCGGGGGAACACGTCCCGCGGTCTTGTTCCGGGGGAGGGAACTCGACCGAAGAGGTTGCCATCAAGATTCATCGAGCCTCGCCCACAGCGGGCGTGGGACGATCCGGCCGATCGCTCGCCGGAAGGCGATCATCGCTGACCTTGTCCTCGCCGCGATTGCTCGGTTTTGAAGGTGATTGCCGCGTAATCGTTGGAGGCCTGCGGTTCGCGGTCGGTGGTTTCCGGTTTGGCTTGACGGAAAAGACGCTTGAGCGCCTCGTCCAGGTCGTCGACGAAGGTGAAGATGACTGGGATGACGACGAGGCTGAGCAGCGTCGACATCATCACGCCGCCGATTACCACGATCGCCATCGGCTGCCGGAAGCTCGAATCGCCGCCGGTCAGGCTGAGAGCGACCGGAAGCATACCGCAAGCCATGGCGATGGTGGTCATGACGATCGGCCGGGCGCGCTTGTGGCAGGCATCCACGAGGGCATCGAACCTGGACATGCCCTGGCGGCGCGACATGATCGCATATTCGATCAGCAGGATCGAGTTCTTCGTCACCACGCCCATCAGCATGAGAAGCCCGATGACGGCCGCCAGCGAAAAGCTGGTCCCGGTCACCACCAGTGGCACGAGCGCGCCGCCGAGCGAGAGCGGCAAAGCCATCAGCAGCGTGAGCGGCTGCAGGAAATCATGGAAGAGCAGGACGAGGACCGCATAGATGCAGAACACGCCGATCGCCATTGCCAGCGCGAAGCTCTGGAACAGTTCCGAGCTGCGCTGAAGTTCGCCCTGCTCGACAAGTGTGACGCCCGAGGGCAGATGCTGGAGCGCCGGAAGCGCCTGTGCCTCGCGGTTGACGTCGCCGAGGATGCGGCCGTTGAGTTCGACCGATACGGTGACATTGCGCATCCGGTCGATGCGGTCGATTTCGGAGGGGCTGCCGCCGATGCGGATATCGGCGATCGATCCGAGATCGACACTGCCGTTCGTGCCCGCCACTCGCATATTCTTGATATCGTCAAGGCTGGTGCGCGACTCCGGGCTGAAGCGGACGACGATCGGCACCTGGCGCTGCGGCAGGTTGAGCTTTGGCAGGCTGGCGGAATATTCGCCGTTCGTCGCCACGCGCGCGGCCTCGGCAATGGCGCTCGACGTCACCCCGAGCGCGGCCGCGCGCGCGAAGTCGGGGGTGATCTGGATCTCCGGCGCCTGCCTTGCCGCGGTCGATGTCACAGCTCCGATGCCTTTTAGCGTGCGGAGTTGCTCCTCGAGCGCCGTGCTTGCGCTGTCGAGGGCATTGGGATCGTCACTGGCAAGGGTGATCTCCAGCTTCGTGCCGTTGGCACCGCCGCCGACGGCGACGCGGACGCCAGGGAGCACTGACAGAGCCTGCCGGATGTCGTTTTCGATTTCCGACTGCTTGCGGTCGCGCTCGCCGATCGGCGTCAGCACGGCGACGATCGTGGCGGAATTGACGCTGCTCGTGGTGCTGGCATCGGGGCCGCCGCCGCCCGAAGATGTGGAGCCGACCGAGGAGAAGACACGGGTGATGTCCGTGAGCTTGCCGACAATATCGGCGGCTTTCCTGGTCGTGGCGTCGGTCTGCTCGATGGTGGCGCCTGGCTGCATGGTGAGCGTGATTTGGGTCCGCGCGTCGTCGGAGGCCGGCAGGAAGCCGGATTTCAGCAGCGGAATGGTGGAGAGAGAAACCGCGACGACAATGGCGGTTACGGCCACGGTGGTCTTCCGGCGATTCATGGCAGCTTTCACGATTGCCAGATAGGCGCGCATGATGTGCCCATCCTTTTCCTCCGTCGGAGGGACAGCCTTCATGAAATAGGCGGCCATCATCGGTGTCAGCAGGCGCGCGACGACGAGCGAGGCGAGGACGGCGACGGCGGCGGTGACCCCGAACTGGCGGAACAGAAGTCCCGGAATGCCACTCATGAAGGCCGTCGGCAGGAAGACCGCGACCAGCGTGAAGGTGGTTGCGATGACGGCGAGCCCGATCTCGTTGGCCGCTTCTAGGGCGGCGTCGATCGGCCGCTTGCCCATCTGCAGATGGCGGGCGATGTTCTCGATTTCGACGATGGCGTCGTCGACGAGGATGCCGACCACCAGCGACAGCGCCAGCAGCGTGATGATATTCAGGCTGAAGCCGCAGAGGTACATGACCAGGAAGGTTGGGATCACGGACAGGGGCAGCGCGACGGCCGACAGGATCGTTGCGCGCCAGTCGCGAAGGAAGAGCCAGACGACGACAATCGCCAGGATCGCCCCTTCGAACAGCATGTGCATCGAACCGTCATAATTGTCGATGATCGGCCCGATCGTGCTGTAGGCTTCGCCGATCTGGACATTGGAATGTTTAGCGGCAAACTGCTTGATCGCCTTGTCGACATCGCCGGCGACGCCGCTGTCCGAAAAGCCGTTCGAGCGCTTGATCTCGACCGCGATCACCGGTTTGCCGTCGAGATAAGCCATCGAGGACCGCTCCGCGAAGCTGTCCGTCACCGATGCGACTTCGTCGAGGCGAACCTGCTGGCCGTTGGCCAAGGGAATTCTCAGTCCTTTCAGTGCCTCGACCGATGGAAGAGCGCCGAGCGTGCGCAGCGTTTGACGGGTGCCGCCGATTTCGCCGAGGCCGCCCGATGTATCCGCCTGCACCGCCTTCAGCTGCGACGATACGGTCGCCGCAGTGACCCCGAGCGACGCCATCGTCGCGGGATCGAGATCGACGTGAACCTCGCGGTCGATCCCGCCGATGCGGTTGACTTGACCGACGCCGGACACCGAGAGCAGCGCCTTGGTGAGATCATTATCGACAAACCAGGAAAGCTCGGTTTCGTTGAGAGCAGTCGAGCGGACGGCATAGGTGACGAGCGCGGAGCTTTGGACCGTAACCTTGGTGACGCTTGGTGTCTCCATCTGCGCTGGAAGATCGCCCTTGACGCTGTCGACGGCGTTGCGGACTTCGTTCAGGGCCGCTTCGCTGTTTTTCTCCAGCTTGAAGGAAACCTTGATCGAGACGGTGCCGTCGGTGATGGTCGTGGTGATGTGGTCGAGATAGCTGAGCGAAGCCAAACTGTCTTCTATTGTGCGGGCGACCTCGGTTTCGAGCTGTGTCGGCGCCGCACCGTCGAGCGTCGCCGTGACGCTGATCGTTGGAAGGTCCATATCGGGGAAGTTCTGGACCGCCAGGGTCTTGAAGGCCAAGAGTCCCCCGACCGTCAGCATCGCAAACAGCAATATTGCCGGGACGGGGTTGCGGATCGACCATGCCGAGAAGTTCATCAGTTTTTCTCCGCGATCTTCACGAGGTCATTGTCCGAGAGGAATGCGCCGCCCGACGTCACCACCTTCGACGTCCGGTCTATGCCGGAGACGATTTCCACCTCGCCGTCGTTGCGACGGCCGGTTTCCACCCGCACCCTTTGCACCCGTTGATCCTCGCTCGCGGTGAAGACGTAACTGATCCCGTCCCGGAACACGATTGCGGTCTCGGGCACGGTCAGCGCCGGGGAGGTCTGCAGCTCGATGTTGCCTGTGACGTAAAGGCCCGTGCGCGGACGGGCGTCGTCCGGCAGCGTGACATAGACGATTGCCCGGCTGGTATCGGTGCTGACCGACGGCCCGACAAGCCTCACCTTGCCCTCGATGACGTGACCTTCAGGCCCGTTGACCTGGACGTTCAGGCCTTGCGAAATACGCGGGAGATAACGTGCCGAAACCTCGGCCTGCCATTCGATCCGCTGCTGGCGAACCATGCGGAACAGTTCCGTGCCGGCGGAGACAACGGCGCCGAGGTCGGCGGAACGCGACGTGATGAGGCCGTCGTCGACGGCGGTAATGGTCGTCTGCGCAAGCTTGATTTTTTCGCTGTCGAGCGCGGCCTCTTCTGACGCAAGACTTGCCGTCGCCGTCTGCTCGTCGGCGAGATATTCGACGATCTTCTCGTCGGAGAGTGCCCCTGAGGGCTGGAGCTGCCGCGCCCGCTCGGCATTGGCTTTGGCCTTTGAAAGGCTTGCCCTGGCGGTCTCGACGGCGGCCTCTTGCTTGCGAAGATCGGCGAGCACACTCTCCTGGGAAAGCCGGACGAGCGTCTGGCCCTTTGTGACCACGGATCCGACATCGACCAGCACATCGGTTATGCGCAGGCCGCTCGTCTCGGAGGCGATGACGGCTTCCTGCCATGGTTTCAGCCAGCCGCTCGCCGGAACGGTCTCGGGCCAGTTCCGTTGCGCTGGCGTGGTCAGAGAGACGGTGAGGGCGGTTGCCGCAGCCTGTTGCGCCATGGGACTGCGAAGGGGGGAGACGAGTACGGCCGCAACGACGGCGGCCGCGAATAGTCTGGACGGTTTTCTCAACGATGCACTCCTTGTGGTCAAGGCATCGGTGCCTTTCCCGATCGGCGCAATCGACTGAAGGATTGCCGCTCATGCAAGGCAACCGGGCTTTCAGCGCGCGACGATGTCATGGCAGGTATGTAACGGGGCGAACGTTAAGTGCGGTCAAGTTAGTGTTAAGTTGAGTAAAACTTACCCGCATGAGCGCGATTGTGCTGTATGGCTTGCCGGACTGATAACGGATAACGCGCATGAACAAGGTTCTCCTGATCGACGACGATGCGGAGTTGACGACACTTCTGCAGGAGTATCTGGTCGAGGAAGGATATGATGTCGTAACGGACACGGATGGCCGCGCCGCCATTGCTGCGGCGGCCGGCAATACGGTCGACATCATCGTGCTCGACATCATGATGCCCCGCATGAACGGGATCGAAGTTCTCCAAAGAATCCGGAAGCTCAGCCAGGTCCCCGTTCTGATGCTGACGGCCAGAGGCGACGACGTGGACAGGATATCCGGTCTCAATCTCGGCGCCGACGATTATGTGCCGAAGCCGTGCTCGCCGGGTGAACTCGCCGCAAGGCTGCGCGCCATCCTGCGCCGCGTGGGCCAGCCTGCCACCGGCCTATCGACCGATACGGTGAGGGCAGGAAAGCTCGTGATCCATTCCGGCAGCAGAAGCGCCGAATGGCGCGGCGAGGCTTTGGAGCTGACCGGGACAGAGTTCAGCCTGCTCGAAGTACTCGCCCGCAGCGCCGGCCAGCTGGTGTCGAAGCAGGATATTTCCAAGCGCGCCTTCGGCAAGCCGCTGACCCCGTTCGATCGCCGGATCGACGTCCATATCAGCAGCGTTCGCCAGAAGCTCGGACTGAGGGAGGACGGGCAATCCTGGATCCAGTCCGTTCGCGGCCAAGGCTATCAACTTCTCGTGGATTGACCATGCCCCGGCTTTTCTGGAAGTTCTTCGCGATCATCTGGCTGACGCTGACCACGACCGTCGGCGTGATCATCCTGCTCGTCAACTTTCTCCAAGGCGTTCCTTTTGCGCGGGAACTGGAACAGGAGCGACGGTCGATCGCGTTGAACCTAACCGCAAATGTGCTTTCGAGGGACGGCGAGGAAGCGGCAGCACATTTCGTGCGTTCAAGTCAAGAGATGCTGCCGCACGGTCTCACCATCTCCAAAACCGAGAAACCCGATGCCTGTTCGGATCCGAAGGCTGAGACGCGATCCGTTCTGAAGGAGGGGATCTGCTATCGAATATTCCTGCCAGCCCCTCCCACTTTCACCTTCGAGAATTTTGGCCCGTTCATGCCGTGGCTCACGATCCTGATCTCCAGCACGATATCCGCCTGGGCACTGGCGCGATACCTCATCCGCCCCGTCGTGCATTTGCGCGATGGCCTGAGCGCGCTTGCGCATGGCCGCTTCGACTTCCGCATCGGCGACAAGATGGCCGGGCGGAAAGACGAGGTGACAGCACTCGCCTATGACTTCGATTCGAGCGCCGCACGGCTGCAGGAGCTTCAGGATGCGCAGCAGAGGCTGTTCCATGACGTTTCCCATGAATTGCGTTCGCCCTTGTCCCGCCTGCAGGCCGCCGTCGGCGTGCTCCGGCAGAGCCCGGCCAAACTCGGTGCCATGTTGGAGCGCATGGACCGGGAGGTCGAACGGCTCGATATGCTGGTGGGCGAAGTTCTGACCCTTGCCCGGCTGACGGCGGGATCCGGCCTGCCGCTGAAGACGCAGACCGTCGATGTCGTCGAGCTGCTGAACGAAATTCTCGGCGATGCCGCCTTCGAGGCCCAGGCACGGGAGGTTTCGATCACGACGAGCGTCGAGGGCGTCTTCCGGGCCGAGGTCGAAGGCGAGCTGATCTACCGGGCGCTCGAAAACGTCGTTCGCAACGCCGTCAAATACACGGCCGATCATTCGTTCATCTCGGTGTCCTGCGAGACAGCAGACGACCGTCTCAAAATCTGCGTCACGGATCGGGGGCCGGGCGTCAAACGGGATGAGCTCGAACGGATCTTCCAGCCGTTCTCTCGCGGGAAAGAGGCGGTGCCGAGAGGCGGATACGGTCTTGGTCTCGCCATCACTAGACAGGCCATCGAACGCCACGGCGGGCGTGTGCATGCGTCGTTGCCGGAGGCGGGGGGGCTGGCGATCACACTGGAGCTTCCCCGAAAGCGCTGATCCCCTCTGCCGGGTTTTACCTAACTTTACAGTTTCTTAACCGCCATTAACGCTGGCCTCGCTAAGCCTGAACCCACGATCCCGGTTCAGAAGGCTCGCCAGTGAGTACGTCGCTTCGCAGAAGACTATCATCCCTCCGCTACGCCGCATCCACATTCCCACTGCTGCTGACAGGCTGCGTCAGCGGCCCGGATCATGTTCCCCCTGAGATGCCGCTTCCCCCCAAATTCGAAGCGGGGAGTAATAAGAGCAACGGCGATGTCGTGACTGCCGAGTGGTGGACGGCCTATCGCGACAAGAAGCTCGATGGGTTGGTCACTTACGGCCTCAGCGAGAACCTCGATGTGCTGCAGGCGCTCGAAAGCATCAACTCCGCTTCCGCCAACGTCACGGTCGCCGGTGCAGGCGCCCTGCCGAGCCTGACGGTCGACGGGTCGCATACCCTGTCCGGCGAGAAGGGGCGGCTGCGCACCACGGTCGGCACTACTAACACTTCAGGCGGCAATGCCAGCTTTTCCTGGCTGCTCGACGTCTTCGGCCAGTACCGTCGTTCGAAAGAGAGCGCCATCGCCTCGCTGGGGGCCGCTTATGCGACGGCCGACAATGCAAAGCTCACCTTCCTGAAAGACCTGGTCGAGAGCTATATCGACGCCCGCTATTATCAGGAGCGGATCGCGCTTTCACAGGCGAATTTGAAGTCCCGCCAGCAGACTTACGAACTCACGCAGCTGCAGCTGAAAGCCGGTGCGGCCTCCCGCCTCGACGTCGTCCAGGCCGAGGGCCTGGTACAGTCGACAAAGGCCGACATTCCTGGCCTCGAACAGAGTTTTACCGAATCGGCCCATCACATTGCTACCTTGCTCGGAATGCCGGCGGCTTCGCTGACGGACGAGCTGCGCAAGAATACAGGTCAGCCGGTGTTCCGCGGCGACATTCGTGCCGGCATTCCGGCCGATCTCATTCGCAATCGTCCCGATATAAGGAAGGCCGAACGCGAGCTTGCGGCGGCTGTGGCCGATATCGGTGCAGCGCAAGCCCAGCTCTACCCATCAATCTCGCTCTCCGGCTCGATTTCGCCGAGCTGGGTCAAAGCATCGGGCGCCAGCGGCGCCAGCCTCACCAGCTGGTCGTTCGGACCGGCGCTCAACCTGCCGATTTTCGATGGCGGCAAGTTGCGGGCCAATGTCGACATCGAGAAATCCGATGCCAGAACCCAATATCTGGCGTGGAAGGCGGCGGTGCTGAACGGGGTCGAAGAGGTCGAGAATGCGCTTGCAGCCGTCCGCCACGCTACGCAGACGCTGGGACCGTTGCGCAGGCAGGTGCAGACCGCGCAGGAATCGCTGGCGCTTTCGACCACGAGCTACAAGGATGGCGCCTCGTCGCTGCTCGACGTTCTGGACGCGCAGCGGTCGGTCTCAGATGCTCAGGAAAGCCTCGCTGCCACCGTGCAGCAGGTCGCGAAGGATTATGTGGACCTCTATGTCGCCATCGGCGCCGGTTACCTCGAGCCGGAGCAGGCCGCCTCCAGGCAAACGGCAAAGTCGGGTTGATTATCTGGAAGGTTGGCCTATCGTCCGGCGCTTTCCAGAATGCGCAGCGCAAGTTTGAGATGCGGCAGGTCAAGCATGCGTCCGTCAAGCTGGATGACGCCGGCATCCGGCCTGGCGGAAAAGGCGACGGCGACTTTCTCGGCCCAGGCAATCTCGGCGGTGTCAGGTGTGAAGGCGTGATTGATCGTTTCGACCTGACTTGGATGAATGGCCATCATGCCGGAAAAGCCGTCGCGCCGGCCGCGGCCGGCATAGGCTCGGAGACCGTTGAGATCGCGGAAATCCGGGTAGACGGTTTCGATTGCCGGGACGGCGGCGGCATGGGCTGCGAATAGGGTAAGCGAACGGGCAAGCTCGTAAGGCGGTGTATAACGGCCATCCGTTCTGCGCGCGGTCGAAGCCCCTATCGCGGCGGGCAGATCCTCAGCGCCCCAGGTCAGGCCGCAAAGGCTGGGCGAAACCTCCCGGTAGCTGCCGATTTCGAAGATCGCGGAGGGTGTTTCGGTGGCGATCGGCAAAATCGTAACGGCCGGCGTCAGCAAGGCTACGAGTTTGCGCACAGAGGTAGCCCCTTCGGCCTTCGGCAGCATGATCGCGAAAGGGTGAAGGCCGCTGATCGCGGCAAGGTCGTCTTCTGCTTCGAGCGAGGCGAGGGGATTGATGCGGATCAGCAGATGGGTTTCGCCTGCATGGCGCAGGACGAATTCGTGCACGGCCCCGCGGGCTCGCGGCTTGTTTGCCGGTGCGACCGAATCTTCCAGGTCGAGAATGACGGCATCGGCGCCGGAGGCCAGCGCTTTTTCGAAACGCTCCGGCCGGTCGCCGGGCACGAAGAGCAGCGAGCGCAGCCTCATGACGGCTTGACCTTCAGCATTGCCGTGCGCAGGCACTGGCAGACGATCTCGTCACGCTGGTTCAACGTGACATGCCGGAAGGTGACGATGCCGGCATCGGGGCGGGAGTTCGAGCGGCGCAGCTCCGTCACCTCGGTTTCCACCCGTAGTGTATCGCCGATGAAAACAGGCTTCGGCATCGTCACCTTGTCATAGCCGAGATTGGCGACGAGCGTGCCGAGCGTGGTGTCGCCGACCGAAAGGCCGACGGTCAGCGCAAAGGTGAAGGTGCCGTTGACGACGATGCGGCCGAATTCCGTGCTGGCGGCGTAATCGGCATCGAGATGCAGCGGCTGCGGATTGTGGGACAGCGTCGTGAACAGCAGGTTGTCGGTCTCGGTGACAGTGCGACGGATCTCATGGGCAATGCGGTTGCCGACCGTCCATTCGTCAAAATAACGGCCGGCCATCACGCCTCCTCCTTGATGACGCTGACGACCCACTGGTTTTCCGACACCCGGACGCCTGTGGAAACCTGTAATTTTCCGACGATGCCGTCGAAGGGCGCCCGCAGCGCATGTTCCATCTTCATCGCTTCCACAGTCAGCAGGCGGTCCCCCTTCGCGACATGATCGCCTTCGGCGACGTCGACCGAAATGACGAGGCCGGGCATCGGCGAGAGGATGGCGCCATCGCCCACACCCTGGCTTGCCTCGACCTCGCCCGCATGGGGCAGGCCGATCGGCCAGGCATTGCCGGCATCGAAAAGCACCATTTTCTCGTCGATCTTGACGGCATTCGCTTCAGGGCCGGGGCGTACACGTCCCCAATAGAGGTGACCGTCGATGCGCACCCGCACGCGCCCGTCATCTGGCCAGGCGATACGAAAACCGGTCAGCATCGACCAGGGATCCTCGTTCGCGGCCTTCGAAAGTGCCGTTGCCGCTTTGTCGATTGCCGTCTCCTCCGGCTCCGTCGCCACAAGGTTTTCACCATGGCGGTCGAGGAAACCTGTGTCGATCCGTGCGGCGCGAAAATCCGGGTCGACGGCGATGCGGGCGAGAAGACCGGCATTGGATCTGACCGGCCAGACTTCGACGCTGGCGCAGGCGGCTGCGAGCTTCGACAGCGCGGCCTCGCGGCTCGGCCCATGCGCGATGATCTTGGCGATCATCGGATCGTAAAAGGCGGTGATCTCGTCCCCCTGTTCGACGCCGCTGTCGACGCGGACAGTTCTGGGGAGTTTGAGATGTTTGAGCCGGCCGGTCGAGGGCAGGTAGCCGGCGCCGGGATTTTCGGCATAGAGCCGTGCCTCGAATGCCCAGCCCTTCATGGCGATCTCGTCCTGGCTCTTCGGCAGCGGCTCGCCGGTTGCGACCTTCAGCTGCCAGAGCACCAGATCCTCACCTGTTATGGCTTCAGTGACGGGATGTTCCACCTGCAAGCGCGTGTTCATCTCCATGAACCAGATACGATCCGGACGCAGGCCTTGCGAGGCATCGGCGACGAATTCGATCGTGCCGGCGCCGACATAGTTCACCGCTGTTGCCGCTTTCACCGCCGCATCGCAGATCGCCCCGCGCGTGGCAGCATCGAGCCCTGGGGCAGGAGCTTCCTCGATGACTTTCTGGTGACGACGCTGCAGCGAACAATCTCGCTCGAAGAGGTGGACGCAGTTCCCGAACCTATCGGCGAAGACCTGCACCTCGATATGACGCGGATTGGTGATATAGCGTTCGATCAGAACGCGGTCGTCGCCGAAGGCGGCGGCTGCCTCGCGGCGGCAGGAGGCGAGAAGTTCGGCGAAATCCTGCGGACGGTCGACACGGCGCATGCCCTTGCCGCCGCCGCCGGCAACCGCCTTGATGAGGACGGGGTAGCCGATTGTATCAGCCTCGGCCGCAAGCCTTGCTTCGCTCTGGTCCGGACCGAGATAACCGGGCGTGACCGGCACGCCGGCTGCCTGCATCAATTGCTTGGCGGCGTCCTTCAGCCCCATCGCTCGGATAGCGGCCGGCGGTGCGCCGACCCAGATGATGCCGGCCTTCTCGACCGCTTCGGCAAATTCGGCATTTTCCGACAGAAAACCGTAGCCCGGATGGATCGCGGCCGCGCCGGTTTTCCGGGCGGCTTCGAGAATGCGCGCCTCGGACAGATAGCTTTCGCGGGCCGGCGGCGGGCCGATGGCGATCGCCTCGTCCGCCTCCTTGACGAAGGGCAGGTCGGCATCGGCTTCGGAATTGACGGCGATCGTACGGATGCCGGCGGTCTTTGCCGTGCGGATGATGCGGCGGGCAATTTCGCCTCTGTTGGCGATGAGAAGGCTTTCCATCATTGCCGCCTCACATCCGAAACAGGCCGAAGCGCGGCCCTTTCGGGATCGGCGCATTCAGGCAGGCGGAGAAGGCAAGGCCGAGCACGTCCCGCGTCTGGCGCGGGTCGATGATGCCGTCGTCCCAAAGACGGGCCGTAGCATAATAGGGATTGCCTTCAGCCTCGTAGCCGGCGCGGATCGGCGCCTTGAAGGCCTCCTCCTCGTCGACAGACCAATTCTCACCGCGCGCCTCCAGCGCGTCGCGGCGGATGGTGGCGAGCACGGAGGCCGCCTGTTCGCCGCCCATGACGCTGATGCGGCTGTTCGGCCAGGTGAAAAGGAAACGCGGGCGATAGGCGCGGCCGCACATGCCGTAATTGCCGGCGCCGAAACTGCCGCCGATGATGACGGTGACCTTCGGCACGGTTGCTGTCGCAACCGCCGTCACCAGCTTTGCTCCGTCCTTGGCGATGCCGCTGGCCTCATAGCGGCCGCCGACCATGAAACCGGAAATATTCTGCAGGAACAGCAGCGGCACGCGGCGCTGGCAGGCGAGCTCGATGAAATGCGCACCCTTCAGCGCGCTTTCGGAAAAGAGCACCCCGTTGTTGGCGATGACGGCGACCGGCATGCCCCAGATGCGGGCAAAGCCGCAGATGAGCGTGGAACCGTAAAGCGGCTTGAACTCGTGCAGTTCCGAGCCGTCGACGATCCGGCCGATCACCTCGCGCACGTCATAGGGCGACCGCACGTCCTCAGGTATGAGGCCAAGTAGGTCGTCCACATCGAGTTTCGGCGACCGCGGAGGCTGGATGTCGATATCGACCGATTTGACGCTGTTGAGGCTGGCGACGATATCGCGCACGAGCAGCAGCGCATGTTCGTCGTTTTCCGCCACGTGATCGACGACGCCGGAGCGGCGGCCATGGGTCTCGGCGCCGCCGAGCTCTTCGGCCGAGATGATCTCGCCGGTGGCGGCCTTGACCAGGGGCGGCCCGGCGAGGAAGATCGTGCCCTGATTGCGCACGATCACCGTTTCGTCGGACATGGCCGGCACATAGGCGCCGCCGGCCGTGCAGCTTCCCATGACGCAGGCGATCTGCGGAATGCCTTCGGCCGACATCTGCGCCTGATTGTAGAAGATCGCGCCGAAATGGTCGCGGTCGGGGAAGACGTCGGCCTGATGCGGAAGATTGGCGCCGCCGCTATCGACGAGATAGATGCAGGGCAGCCGGTTCTGCAGCGCGATCTCCTGTGCCCGCAGATGCTTCTTGACCGTCAGAGGGTAGTACGCGCCACCCTTCACTGTCGCGTCATTGGCGACGATCATCACCTCGCGGCCGGAAACCCGGCCGATGCCCGATATGATGCCCGCACCCGGCGCCTCGTCACCATACATGCCGTTGCCCGCCAGCGTGCCGATCTCCAGGAAAGGGCTGCCGGCATCGAGCAGGAGCTGAATGCGGTCGCGCGGCAGGAGCTTGCCCTTGCCGGTGTGGCGCTCGCGCGCCGCCTGCGATCCGCCCTCGCGCGCTTTCGCCGAGCGTTCGTAGAGCTCATCGATGAGGGCCTTGTTCTTGGCGGTATTGGCTTTGAAGCTTTCGCTGTCGCGATCGATCGCAGTCGAAATCACCGTCATGATGCGATGAGCTCCCGCCCGATCAGATAGCGGCGGATCTCGTTGGTGCCGGCGCCGATATCGTAGAGCTTGGCGTCGCGCAGGAAGCGCTCGACCGGCCATTCCTTGGTATAGCCGGCGCCGCCAAGCGCCTGAATCGCTTCCAGCGACACCTTCACGGCATTCTCACTCGCAAAGAGGATCGCGGCGGCCGCATCGGTGCGCGTTGCGCGGCCGGCATCGCAGGCCCGTGCCACTGAATAGACATAGGCGCGCGCCGAATTCAGTGCGACATACATGTCGGCGATCTTGCCCTGCATCAGCTGGAAATCGCCGATCGGCTTGCCGAACTGCTTGCGATCGCGCACATAGGGCAGCACCACATCGAGGCAGGCCTGCATGATGCCGAGCGGGCCGGCGGCGAGCACCGCACGCTCATAATCCAGGCCGGACATCAGGATCTTCACGCCTTCTCCCTCCCGGCCCATCAGCGCCTCGGCCGGCACTTCGCAATCCTGAAAGACCAGTTCGGCCGTGTCGCTGCCGCGCATGCCGAGCTTGGAGAGTTTCTCGGAGACGGTGAAGCCGGTGAGGCCCTTTTCGATGATGAAGGCGGAAATGCCTTTCGGGCCGGCTGCGGGATCGGTCTTGGCATAGACGACAAGCACGTCGGCATGGGGCGCGTTGGTTATCCAGAACTTCGTGCCGTTCAGAATATAGCGGTCGCCTCTTTTCTCGGCGCGTAGCCGCATGGAGACGACATCGGAACCGGAACCCACTTCCGACATGGCAAGCGAGCCGACATGGTCGCCCGAGATCAGCTTCGGCAGATGACGGCGTTTCTGCTCGGGGGAGGCCCAGCAGCGGATCTGGTTGACGCAGAGATTGGAATGGGCGCCGTAGCTCAGGCCAACGGAAGCCGAGGCGCGCGAGACCTCCTCCATGGCGACGACGTGCTCGAGATAGCCGAGACCGGCGCCGCCAAATTCTTCCTCGACGGTGATGCCATGAAGGCCGAGTGCCCCCATCTGGGGCCAGAGCTGACGTGGAAACGTGTTGCTTTCGTCGATCTCCGCAGCCAACGGAGCAATCTGAGCGGCGGCAAACCGCGCCGTCGTTTCGCGGATCGCATCCGCCGTTTCGCCGAGCGAAAAATCAAACATGGCACTCCTCCCGCTGAAATATGTAGCGCGGGTTGCGGAAGGTTCAAAGTGCCGTTGGGGTGATGCTCGCGAGCGCACTCCCATTTGCTCGCGTCGTTGACGAATACAATTACGACATCGTCGAGCACTCCTGGTACATCGAGCCTTATCACCAGGTCCTCGGTCGCTTCAGCAAATCCTTTATGATGAAGATTGCCGCCATGTTCTCGAAGGCGCGAAGTCAGTCGGGTGGGGTTAAGCGTTTCGACTGATCTAGATTGAATTCTCCGCTTCCTCTCGTCGGAAAGCCTCGGGGCTTTTGCCCATCCATTTGCGGAAGGCGCGAAAGAAGGCGCTGGGTTCGGAATAGCCGAGCTGTGCGGCGATTTCGCCGATCGTTTTCGAGGTGTTCAGCAGTAATTCGACGGCGAGATCCCGGCGGATGTCGTCTTTGATGGCAGCATAACTCTGCCCCTCATCGTGCAGGCGGTGGCGCAACGTCGAAGGCCGCATGCGCATATCGGCGGCGAGTTCGGCGAAGCTGCGCCACGTGACTGGCGTCGCCTGGCCTAAACGCCGGCGGACGGCGGCGGCGACTCCTGCATCGTAGCGGTAGCGCACCAGAATATTCGCGGGCGCCCCGCGCAGGAACTGCTTTAGCGCCTGTTCGTTGCGTGAGATCGGCAGGTCAAGCATGGCGCTGTCGAAACCGAGCCGGCTGATCGGTTGCGAGAAGCGCACCGGTGCGCCAAAGAAAAGCCGGTAGTCGGCGCCTTGTTTCGGCTCGACGCAGCGGAAATCGACGAGCCGGATCGGGATACGCCGGCCGACCAGCCAGCAGGTGATGCCGTGCAGGATGATCCAGTAGGTGCGGTAAGCGAAGGCCGAGCGCGGGCTGCCGGTATCCCTGAGCTCGACCTCCGCTAGGCCCTCGCGGATGACGAGCCTCCCTCTGGGATCGTCGAGCACGACATCGAGAAAGCGCAGCGCCCGGCGCAGCGCCTGACCCAGCGTTGGCGCGTGCAGCACGCAGTGGCAGAGCAGCGTGAAGCTACCGCTGCGCATCGGCCGGCCGCTCATGCCGAAGAATTCGTCGTCGAGCTCGGCGGCAATCGCCAGCCAGAGCGCGCCATAGGTCTCGGCAGACACCGGCTGATCGACTACCGCCGGCAGGCCGACCCGCGCAAGGATTGGCGCCGTCGGCTTGCCGAGCCGCCGCAGGCTGTCGAGCGCCTCCTCGACGAAGCCCGGTGCGATCATGCGTCGCTCGACCTCGACCATCCGATCTCCCGCTATGGCAAAACTGGCCGAAATAATGGAGCAATTCTGTCATCGCTTGCAATAGGTAGAGCGAATAGAATCCTGCCTGCCGGCGATATCTGGAGGAGATGGGCCGGCGGCGAGGAGAAGAGATTCATGCTGATCCGTGGAGCAAGTTTCATCGTGACCGGAGGCGGTTCCGGGCTCGGTGCCGCGACCGCGCGCATGCTGGTCGAGGCTGGCGGGCGCGTGATGATTGCCGATCTCAATGTCGAAGCGGGAGAGGGGATGGCTCGGGAATTCGGCATAGACGCCCGCTTCGTCGAGGCTGACGTGACCGACGGCGAGGCGGGAGCTGCGGTGGTCGCCGCGGCGCATGAAGCCTTCGGCAGCCTGCGCGGGCTGGTCAATTGCGCTGGCGTGGCGCCGGCCGAAAAAGTGGTCGGCCGCGACGGGCCGCACCGCCTGGAGAGTTTCGTACGCACCATCAGCATCAATCTGATCGGCACGTTCAACATGATCCGGCTTGCCGCGGCCGCGATCCAGAATGTGGAACCGGATGGTGAAGGCGAGCGCGGCGTGATCGTCAATACGGCTTCGGTCGCCGCCTTCGACGGCCAGATCGGCCAGGCCGCCTATGCCGCCTCCAAGGGCGGAGTGGCGGCGATGACCTTGCCAATCGCCCGCGAGCTTGCCCGTCACGGCATCCGCGTCGTGTCGATCGCGCCCGGCATCTTCGAGACGCCGATGATGGCCGGCATGCCGGACGAGGTTCAGGCAGCTCTCGGCCAGAGTGTGCCTTTTCCGCCGCGGCTCGGCCGGCCACCGGAATTTGCCGGGCTGGTGCGCCATATCTTTGAAAACAACATGCTGAACGGCGAGGTCATCCGCCTCGACGGCGCATTGCGGATGGGCGCGCGCTGAGCGCGTCGCCCGAAGGAGGAAAGATGGTTTTGCAGGATCCCATCGTCATCGTCGGTGCAGCGCGCACCCCGATCGGCAGCTTTCAGGGAGAGCTGAAGGACGCGACAGCGCCGGAGCTCGGAGCAATGGCGATCCGCGCGGCACTTGAGCGCAGCGGCGTTGAGGCCGAGGCGATCGAGGAGGTCGTCTTCGGCTGCGTGTTGCCTGCCGGGCAAGGCCAGGCGCCGGCTCGTCAGGCGGCGATCCATGCCGGGCTGCCCTTTGCGACCGGCGCCAGCACCGTCAACAAGATGTGCGGCTCGGGCATGAAGGCTGTCATGATGGCCCATGACCAGATCGCCGCCGGCAGTGCTTCTGTGGCAGTTGCCGGCGGCATGGAAAGCATGACGAATGCGCCCTATCTCCTTGACAGGGCCCGTGGCGGCTACAGGCTCGGCCATGGGCGTGTCGTGGATCACATGTTCCTCGACGGGCTGGAGGATGCTTATGACAAGGGGCGCTTGATGGGCAGCTTCGCAGAAGATTGCGCCGAGGCCTATCAGTTCACGCGCGAGGCGCAGGATAATTACGCCATCGCTTCTCTGACGCGGGCGCAGAAGGCAATCGCGGAGGGTAGCTTCGAAAGCGAGATCGTGCCGGTGACGATCAAGTCGGGGAAAGCCGAGCAGGTTGCCCGCCGCGACGAACAGCCGGGCCGTGCCAAGTTCGATAAGATTCCGACGCTGAAGCCCGCCTTCCGAGAGGAAGGCACGGTGACAGCGGCCAATTCCAGCTCGATCTCAGACGGCGCGGCAGCGCTCGTGCTGATGCGCCGCTCCGAGGCGGAGCGCCGCGGTCTTGCCCCGCTCGCTACCATCCTCGGCCATGCCACCCATTCGCAGGCACCCAATCTCTTCGCCACCGCACCGATCGGCGCACTGCAGAAGCTGTCGGACCGGACCGGCCTGGCGCTTGCGGATGTCGACCTCTTCGAAATTAACGAGGCTTTCGCGGTCGTCGCGATGGCGGCAATGCGCGATCTCGACCTGCCGCATGAAAAGGTCAATGTGCATGGCGGTGCCTGCGCGCTCGGCCATCCGATCGGCGCGTCGGGAGCCCGGATTCTGGTGACGCTGCTGTCGGCACTGGAGCGCTATGATCTGAAGCGCGGCATGGCGGCGCTTTGCATCGGTGGCGGCGAGGCGACGGCCGTCGCCATCGAGCGGCATTAGCGGGGAGGGGAGGAGCAACATGATCCTTTCCGAACTCCAGCAGCAGATCACAGATCTCGCCCGCGACTTTGCCCGCGACCGGCTGGCGCCGGGAGCGGCCAAACGCGACCGGGAGCATCTCTTCCCGCGCGAGGAGCTGAAGGAGATGGGCGAACTCGGGCTGCTCGGCATGCTGGTTCCGGAAGCCTATGGCGGCTCGGATACGGGCGTCGTCGCCTATGCCGCGGCACTCGAGGAGATTGCCGCCGGCGACGGACCCTGTTCGACGATCATGAGCGTGCACAGCTCCGTCGGTTGTGTGCCGATCCTGAAATTCGGCACCGAGGAGCAGCGGCAGCGCTTCCTGCCGAAGCTTGCGACCGGCGAATGGATCGGCGGCTTCGCGCTGACCGAGCCGCAGGCCGGTTCCGATGCCTCGAACCTGAAGACCCGGGCCCGGCACGACGGCGACGACTATGTGATCGACGGCGCCAAGCAGTTCATCACTTCTGGAAAGAACGGTAATGTCATCATCGTCTTTGCCGTCACCGATCCCGACGCCGGCAAGAAGGGCATCACCGCCTTCATCGTGCCGACGGATACACCTGGCTATGAGGTGATCCGGGTCGAGGAAAAGCTCGGACTGCATTCCACCGATACCTGCCAGATCGCCTTCAACGCCATGCGCATTCCTGCGGATTTCAGGCTCGGTGCGGAAGGCGAAGGCTATCGCATCGCGCTCGCCAATCTCGAGGGCGGACGGATCGGCATTGCCGCCCAAGCCGTTGGCATGGCACGGGCCGCTTTCGAGGCGGCGCGTGACTATGCCAAGGAGCGTACCGCCTTCGGCAAGCCAATTTTTGAGCATCAGGCCGTCGCCTTCCGCCTTGCCGATATGACGATGCGGATCGAGGCGGCACGTCAGCTCGTCTTTCACGCCGCTTCGCTCCGGGAGGCGGAGCTTCCCTGCCTTTCGGAAGCCTCGATGGCGAAACTCTTTGCCTCGGAGATGGCCGAGCGCGTCTGCTCCGATGCGATCCAGATCCACGGCGGCTACGGCTACATGGCCGATTATCCGGTCGAGCGCATCTATCGCGACGTGCGCATCTGCCAGATCTACGAGGGAACGAGCGACGTCCAGCGCATGGTGATCGCCCGCAATCTGTAAGAATGCCATCCGGCCCGCTTCCGGGGAGGGGCGAGTCGGCAGAGGGAGGAAAGAAGAGACATGGTGGATTCCGCTCGTTTGAGCCTGCACGTCCCCGAACCCGCCGTCCGCCCGGGCGGCCAGCCCGATTTTTCCAACGTCAAGATCGCCAAGGCCGGTTCCGTGCCGCGGCCCGAAGTCGATGTCGCGTCCGAGGATATCCGCGATCTCGCCTATTCCATCATCCGCGTCTTGAACCGTGACGGCGAAGCGGTCGGCCCCTGGGCGGGCTCGCTCTCTGATGAAGAACTGCTGTCCGGGCTTCGCAACATGATGAAGCTGCGCGCCTTCGACGCCCGCATGCTGATGGCGCAGCGACAGGGCAAGACCTCCTTCTACATGCAGCATCTCGGCGAAGAGGCCGTCAGCTGCGCCTTCCGCAAGGCGCTCAACAAGGGCGACATGAATTTCCCGACCTATCGCCAGGCGGGCCTATTGATTGCCGACGACTACCCGATGGTCGAGATGATGAACCAGATCTATTCGAACGAGAGCGATCCGCTGCACGGCCGGCAGTTGCCGATCATGTATTCCTCCAAGGAACACGGGTTCTTCACCATCTCGGGCAATCTCGCCACCCAATATGTGCAGGCCGTCGGCTGGGCGATGGCCTCGGCGATCAAAAACGACAGCCGCATTGCCGCGGCCTGGATCGGTGACGGATCGACGGCGGAATCGGATTTTCACTCGGCGCTCGTCTTCGCCTCGACCTATAAGGCGCCTGTGATCCTCAACATCGTCAACAATCAATGGGCGATCTCCACGTTCCAGGGAATTGCCCGCGGCGGTTCCGGCACTTTTGCCGCCCGCGGCCTCGGCTTCGGCATTCCGGCGCTGCGGGTTGATGGCAACGATTATCTCGCCGTCCATGCCGTCTCCCGCTGGGCGGCCGAACGCGCCCGGCGCAATCTCGGCCCGACGCTGATCGAACATGTGACCTACCGCGTCGGCGCGCATTCGACCTCTGACGATCCGAGCGCCTATCGGCCGAAGACGGAATCGGAAGCCTGGCCACTCGGCGATCCGGTGCTGCGGCTGAAGAAACATCTGATCGTCAAGGGTGTTTGGTCGGAGGAGCGGCATGTGCAGGCGGAAGCCGAAATCATGGACGAGGTGATCGAGGCGCAGCGCCAGGCCGAGGCGCATGGCACGCTGCATGCCGGCGGCAAGCCTTCGGTGCGTGACATTTTCGAAGGGGTCTATGCCGAGATGCCGGCGCATATTCGTCGCCAGCGGCAGAAGGCAGGATACTGACATGGCCAGGATGACGATGATCGAGGCCGTGCGCAGCGCCATGGACGTGTCAATGGCGAAGGACGACAATGTCGTCGTTTTCGGCGAAGATGTCGGTTATTTCGGCGGCGTCTTCCGCTGTACGCAGGGCCTGCAGGCAAAATATGGCAGGACGCGCTGCTTCGATACGCCGATCAGCGAATCCGGTATCGTCGGCACGGCAATCGGCATGGCTGCCTATGGGCTGAAGCCCTGCGTCGAGATCCAGTTCGCCGACTACATGTATCCGGCCTATGACCAGCTGACGCAGGAGGCGGCCCGCATCCGCTATCGCTCCAACGGCGATTTCACCTGCCCGATCGTTGTGCGCATGCCGACTGGCGGCGGCATCTTCGGCGGCCAGACGCACAGCCAGAGCCCGGAGGCGCTCTTCACCCATGTCTGCGGGCTGAAAGTGATCGTCCCGTCCAATCCCTATGACGCCAAGGGCCTGCTGATCGCGGCGATCGAGGACCCCGATCCCGTCATGTTCCTCGAACCGAAGCGGCTCTATAACGGCCCCTTTGACGGCCATCACGAGCGGCCGGTGACCCCCTGGTCGAAACACGATCTGGGCGAGGTGCCCGATGGCCATTACACGATCCCGATCGGCAAGGCCGAGGTGCGGCGGGCGGGATCGGCGGTGACCGTCATCGCCTATGGCACGATGGTGCATGTGGCGCTGGCCGCGGCCGAGGATGTCGGCATTGATGCCGAAGTGATCGATTTGAGAAGCCTGCTGCCGCTCGATCTCGATACGATCGTCAAATCGGTGACCAAGACCGGACGCTGCGTCGTCGTCCATGAGGCGACCTTGACGTCGGGCTTCGGCGCCGAGGTCGTGTCGCTAGTGCAGGAACATTGCTTCTATCATCTCGAAGCGCCTGTTGTGCGCGTCGCCGGCTGGGATACGCCCTATCCGCATGCGCAGGAATGGGACTATTTCCCCGGTCCCGGCCGCGTAGGGCGGGCGCTTGCCGAAGTCATGGAGGCCTGAGCCATGGGCGAATTCATCATCAAGATGCCCGATGTTGGAGAAGGGGTCGCCGAGGCCGAGTTGGTGGAATGGCACGTGAAGACGGGAGATTCCGTCCGCGAGGACATGGTGATCGCCGCCGTGATGACGGACAAGGCGACGGTCGAAATTCCCTCTCCCGTCGATGGCACTGTCATCTGGCTCGCCGGCGATATCGGAGACCGCATCGCGGTCAAGGCGCCGCTGGTGCGGATCGAAACGGCGGAAGGTGCCGGTGAGGCCCAACCGATGCCGATCTCGCAGGCGCCGAGCGCCGAAGTGGCCAAAGCGGAGATCCCCAGGCCTGCCCCAGCGACGCCGGTCACCGCAGCGCCGGCTGCTGCGGCTGCGCCCGCCGAAAAGCCGCTTGCCGCGCCCTCCGTGCGGCTCTTCGCCAGGGAAAGCGGTGTCGATCTGAGGCAAGTGCAGGGGACCGGGCCGGCCGGGCGCATCCTGCGCGAAGATGTCGAGCAATTCCTCGTGCAAGGCGCCGCTCCGGCCCTCCTAAGGGGCGGATCCGCCAAGAAGACGGCGACCGAGGAGATCAAGCTCACCGGACTGCGCCGCCGCATCGCCGAGAAAATGGTGCTGTCCACCTCGCGCATTCCCCACATCACCTATGTGGAGGAAGTAGACATGACGGCGCTGGAGGAACTGCGCGCCACCATGAACGGCGACCGCAGGGAGGGCCATCCCAAGCTCACGGTCCTGCCCTTCCTGATGCGGGCCCTGGTCAAAGCCATTGCCGGGCAGCCCGAGGTCAACGCCACTTTTGACGACGATGCCGGCATCATCACGCGCCATAGCGCCGTCCATATCGGTATCGCCACGCAGACGCCGGCCGGCCTGACCGTGCCTGTCGTGCGGCATGCGGAAGCACGCGGCATCTGGGATTGCGCCGCCGAGATGGTCCGGCTGGCGGAGGCGGCGCGTTCGGGCACGGCGACGCGCGACGAGCTGTCCGGCTCCACC
The DNA here is from genome assembly GCF_014193135.1 of Rhizobium sp. BK049. NCBI lineage: Bacteria > Pseudomonadati > Pseudomonadota > Alphaproteobacteria > Hyphomicrobiales > Rhizobiaceae > Rhizobium > Rhizobium sp. BK049. Next base: position 25,077 of record NZ_JACHYV010000005.1, on the reverse strand, counting down.
ATCACCATCAGCTCACTCGGCGCGCTCGGCGGCATCGTTTCGACGCCCGTCATCAACCATCCCGAGGTGGCGATCATCGGCGTCAACAAGATTGCCACTCGGCCGGTCTGGGATGGCACGCAATTCGTGCCGCGCAAGATGATGAACCTCTCCTCCAGTTTCGATCATCGCATCATCGACGGCTGGGATGCGGCGACCTTCGTCCAGCGCATCCGCACGCTGCTCGAAACGCCGGCGCTCATTTTCATCGAAGGCTGAGCCATGAAAGAAATCGTCTGCAAGCTCCTCGTCATCGGCGCCGGCCCGGGCGGTTATGTCTGCGCCATCCGCGCAGGACAGCTCGGCATCGATACTGTCATCGTCGAAGCCGGCAAGCCGGGCGGCACCTGTCTCACGGTCGGCTGCATTCCCTCCAAGGCACTGATCCATGCTGCCGAGGAATTCAACGCCACGCAAAAAATGCTCGCCGGCAAAAATCCGATGGGCATCCGCATCGAAGGCGCCTCGATCGACCTCGCAAGGACGATCGCCTGGAAGGACGGCATTGTCGGCCGGCTCACCGGCGGCGTTTCGGGTCTGTTGCAGAATGCGCGGGTGAAGATCGTCCATGGCCGGGCCCGTTTCCGTGACGGCAAGACGGTGGAGGTGGAGACCGAAACCGGCCAGCAGGTCATCCGCGCCGAGACCGTGGTGATCGCCACCGGATCCGATCCGGTGGAGCTTGCCGATCTGCCTTTTGGTGGCCGCGTCATTTCCTCGACTGAGGCGCTGTCGCTCACGGAACTGCCGAAAAAGCTCGTCGTGGTCGGCGGCGGTTATATCGGGCTGGAACTCGGCATGGCCTTTTCGAAGATGGGCTCGGAGGTGAGCGTCATCGAGGCGACGCCGCAGGTGCTGCCGCTCTATGATGCGGAACTTGTGCGTCCCGTCATGCGCAAGCTGACCGAGAGCGGTATCCGGGTGCTGACCGGTGCAAGGGCGATGGGTCTTGCCGATAATGCCGAGGCATTGATCGTTGAAACGTCGGACAGCCGGCGTGAGACACTGCCGGCGGATCATGTGCTTGTCACCGTCGGACGCCGCCCGCGAACGGCGGGCTCCGGCCTCGAAGAACTCGATCTCGACCGCGCCGGTCCGTATCTGAGGATCGACGATCAATGCCGCACCTCGATGCGCGGCATCTATGCGATCGGCGACGTGACCGGCGAGCCGATGCTGGCGCATCGGGCGATGGCGCAAGGGGAGATGGTGGCAGAAATCGTTGCGGGCAAGAGGCGGGGTTGGGACAAAAGATGCATTCCCGCCATCTGCTTTACCGATCCTGAGATCGTCAGCGCCGGTCTCTCGCCGGCGGAGGCGCGCGCGCAAGGATATGAGATCCGCACCGGTCAGTTTCCATTCAGCGCCAACGGGCGGGCGATGACGATGCTCTCCGAAGAGGGCTTTGTGCGCGTCGTCGCGCGCGCCGACACGAACCTCGTTCTCGGCTTGCAGGCGGTGGGGGCAGGAGTGTCCGAACTCTCGGCAGCTTTTGCGCTGGCGATCGAGATGGGAGCACGCCTGGAAGACATCGCCGGCACCATCCACGTCCATCCGACCCGTAGCGAAGCGCTCATGGAAGCAGCGCTGAAAGCGTTGGGAAACGCTTTGCACATCTGAGCCGACTGGACCCGGATCACGCATGACGTCTGCCGGTTCGGATCACATAAACTGGGACCGGAATAAGGCCGTGCCAGCGTAACACGGACATTGATCGACAGGCCGACTACCCCCTGAAGCGCTGACTCGTCATCGCGTAGGCGGCAATCCCCGGATATGACATAGATCGCCGCTCGTGGAGCTGATTGACAAACTTTGCCAAGTCCAGTTAACCTATTCGCACCATGGAGGCTCGAATGGCTACGATGAACGTATCTCTTCCGGACCCGATGAAAGATTGGGTTGAGGCACAAGCAAAGAGCGGGCGATATTCCAATGCCAGTGACTATGTGCGCGACCTGATCCGGAGGGACCAAATTCGCGGTGACAAGGTTGCCGCCATGCAACGTTTCGTCGATGACGGTTTAAAAAGCGGTATTGGCAGCCGCTCGAAGGACGAACTCTTTGCCGCGGCAGTGGCACGTGCAGAAACAACGCGCGGCAGTAGATAATGCGCTTTGACCTTTCAGTCGAAGCGGAAGAGGACATCATTGCGATCGCCGAACAAGGAGTGCGCATGTTCGGCGCCGCACAGGCTAGGCAGTATCATGACGAGTTGTTTACCGTGCTTGATCTGATTGCGGCCAATCCGCGAATGGCGCGTGAGCGAGAAGAGATTTCGCCGCCAGTTAGAGTTCATCCGTTCAAAGCCCATCTCATTGTCTACCGCATCGAGGAGCACGGAACTATATTCGTGATCCGAATACGCCATGGACACGAAGACTGGGCCAGCGATCCCGCTTAGGCCTGGCTGAGTGAATGAACAAGCACAGTTGCATGGGGCAATAGGCCCGGGAATATCGTCAGCAAAGCCTGTTAATAGAACCCCGACCGATCGCTGGAGAAACCGCGTCGTCTACTCGAATAGCAGGGGACGAGGTGTTCGCCGCGATCAGCCCCTGCGAGAGGCAAACACGTAATCGCCTCCCATGCGCTAGAGCAGATCCTGTGATCGACGAATATGTGAGGTGACGAGGCGAGTCGAAGCGGATTCAAAATCCATACCGGAAGAGCTGGATGATGGGACGAGCACTGAGCGATGATCTTCGATTACGGGTCTTGAAAGCATCTGCGGCGGGCGTGTCTGCACGCCAGGCGGCAGCCCGGTTCGGGATTGGGATTTCGACGACAATTCGCTGGATCGCAGGAGCGAAAGATGGCGAGCCCACATTCTGGCCGCAAGGTTGGCGGTGCCGCGCAAAGTCGCACCCGAAGGACGGCTGAAACCCACGCGACAATCGCCGCGGGTGCATGTGATCCCCGGCTACGCCCTCCGGAGTTTCACTCACGCAACCACGGCCGACTGTTTCTCTGGGGCGTGGCCTCATTTTGGCCCGACACAGAAGCTGGATCAATCACCAACCCAGTGCGTTCGATCACTTCGGCTTAATGGCCATTAGATTGCCCAACTCCATCGGGAAGGGGAATAAAATCGTCGAAGTCTTCTCGCTGGCGATGACGTTCAAAGTGCTCAAGTAACGAAGTTGCATCGCCTCCGGCTGTCTGGCCAGAATTTCCGCCGCTTCAAGTAGCTTCGCTGCAGCTTGCTGTTCGCCCTCGGCATTGATGACCTTTGCGCGGCGTTCGCGTTCGGCTTCGGCTTGGCGAGCAATCGCGCGTATCATCGACTCGTTGATATCGACATGTTTGATCTCGACAGTGGCTACTTTAATTCCCCAGGCGTCCGTCTGAGAGTCGAGGATTTCCTGAATATCGGAGTTGAGCCTGTCGCGTTCTGCCAGCATTTCATCGAGGTCGTGTTTGCCGAGCACGGAGCGCAACGTCGTTTGAGCAAGCTGGCTTGTTGCCATCATGAAATCCTCGACCTGGATTGTCGACTTCTCGGGGTCCATGACCCTGAAGTAGATCACCGCGCTGACTCGAACCGAGACATTGTCATGTGAGATGACGTCCTGGCTAGGGACATCGAGTACGCGCGTGCGCAAGTCGACGCGGATCATCTGCTGGACATAGGGAATAAGCAGAATCAAGCCGGGTCCCTTGACTCCGGTAAAGCGGCCAAGTGTGAACACGACGCCGCGTTCATATTCCCTCAGGATCTTAACCGCGGATGCGAGGATGGCGACCGCAATGACAATGGCCACCAAATAGAAGGCAAGATCTGCAAACATATCCATGGCTTCTCCTCCTGCGTCCTTGCGTGCCGCTAGGTGTTCTTAGGACGGCTGGCGACCTCGAGCGCCAGCCCGTTGCGACCCGTCACCCTGACAGGGTCACCAGCAACAAGGGGTTCGGCGGAAACGGCCTTCCAGCGTTCGCCATGCGCGATGACGTACCCCGAGAGTCCCGTCCAACTCTCAACTTTACCGGAAATGCCAATCATCTCCTCTGCACCCGTTGCGACCTCGCGCAATCGCGAGGTGAATGCCAGGCGAGCAACGACGAGGCTAAAGGCGAGAATCGCAAGCGCAATTGCGCCCAGCAGAGGACGCGACACTTGCAGGCCGGGTATATCGGTATCAAACAAGATGGTCGCTCCCAGGATCACGGCTACCCCGCCGCCGATGCCCAAAGCGCCGAAGCTTGGCGAATGCGCCTCAGCCACTGTCAATCCCACGCCGAGCAAAATAAGCCCAAGGGCGGCAAAACTTACCGGCAGCAATGCCAGGGCATAAAGACCAAGGAGCAGGCAGATGCCGCCGATCGTGCCAGGAAGCATTGTCCCAGGTGCGAGAAATTCGAAGATCAGCCCATAGATACCGACCATCATCAGGATGATTGCGATGTTCGGATCGGTAATGACGGAAAGCAGGCGCGTGCGCCAGTCAGGCTCGAATTCCTGTACGGCCAAACCGGCGGTATCGAGCCGGACCTCCGTTTGACCGACCCGCACCACGTGCCCCTGTGCCTTTGCAAGGAGATCGGTGACATCGACTGCAATGAAATCGATGGCATGTTCGCGCACTGCCGCTGTGGATGAAAGGCTTGCAGCTTCGCGGACGGCACGCTCTGCCCAGTCCGCGTTGCGATTGCGCAATTCCGCAAGCCCACGAATGTAGGCGACTGCGTCGTTAACGGCTTTTGCTTCGTGGGCATTGCCTGGAGCTTCCGGCTGCTTGCCACCAGGTTCGCTCGGCTTCTTTTCGGGTTCCTCATCGCCGCCGAAAGGCTTTACGCCGAGCGCGATTGGTGTCGCCGCACCCAAATTGGTCCCAGGGGCCATTACCGCAATGTGGCTTGCGTAGAGAATATAGGTGCCGGCGCTGGCAGCTCGTGCTCCGCTTGGCGCGACGAAACTTGCGACAGGCACCGGCGAGGCAAGGATCGCGCGAATGATTTCCCGCATGGAGGTGTCAAGGCCGCCTGGTGTATCCATTTGCAGGACGATCAAGACCGCTTCTCGGTCGCCAGCACGCTGAATGCCTCGTACCACGTAGTCAGCAATAGCGGGCCCAATGGCGCCATTCACCTTGAGGACGACAGACGCGCGGTCAGACGCCGACGGTGCGCCGAAGCCCCAAGCTGAAAGCAGCAAAAACAACAAAGTGAAGATTGGCGGTTGCCATCGCCAACACCTCAATCCCCGCGAGCCAATCGGCGGAACGTACATAGTATGTAATGTATGTCGGAAATTACAAAGAAAAAGAAGGAGACGTCAAAGGCTCATGTTCAAGCCGTCTTACGCGCTCGTAAAGGCGAAATTGGCTAAGCGCGTTGCACGGATGCGAGCCGCGTGGCCAATTTTTGAAGGTCGCTGGCTGCCAGCGACGCGCATTCCGATGCAGCGAAACGGTTGTCGAGATGGGTGCACACCTGGAAGACATCGCCGGCATCGTCCACACTCATCCGACCCGCAGCGAAGCGCTCATGGAAGCGGTGCTGAAGGCTTTCGGAAGCGCCCTGCTTATTTGATCGAAACCGAAATCGGAATGCCGTCGACCCATCCCGGATGCCTTATTAATTAGATACTTCAGGATCTTATCGCTAGGCGAGAATATCCTGTTAGACGAGATGTTTTACGACCGAGCTATATGTCGACAGCTTCAATATTTGGCAACCAGATCATGCAATTCTATAAAACGTCAGCGGTTAGTTCTTCCGCTTCTATGACCCATGAAGGGTTTCACTCCGCGTCAACAAGCGCTGCGAGGAGCCCAGGATCGCATGTCACTTTCAGAAGATGAGAGATTGAATCTCCTCCACCAGGCCAGCATTCTCGATACGCCACCAACGGAAGAGTTCGATGCTATCGTGCGGCTGGCTTGCAGCATGTTCGACATGCCGATGGCCATGGTTTCGTTCGTCGACGGGCATCGGCAGTGGTTCAAGGCCGAGCAAGGTCTCTTTTTGAAGGAGACGCCACGTGAGCATTCCTTCTGCAGCCATATCGTAGAGACGAAGTCACCGCTCGTCGTCAAAAACGCCGACAAGGATTCTCGCTTTTCCGGAAATGTCTTTGTCAGAGAGCGTTCGGTCCGGTTCTATGCGGGAGTGCCGCTTTCGGAAGGGGACGCCTGCTACGGCAGCTTCTGTGTCCTCGACACGAAGAGCCGCCGCTTCGGCGATCGGGATCTCGAACAGCTCCGCAGTTTGGCAAGCGTCGTCGTCGGCCTTATCCGCGAACATCGTCAGCAAAGCCTGCTGAGAGCGCAGCAACGCGAGTTGGAACTGAAGCAGGCCCGCTTCGAGCAGACCGAACGCTCTGCCAAGGTCGGCGGCTTCGAGATGGATCTCGCGACCGGCACGATCATTTGGTCCGACCAGATTTACCGCACCGTCGGACTGCCGGTCGGCAAACGCATGACCTCGGAGGAGGTGATCGGCTGCTATGCTCCTGAAGAGCGCGAAAGCGTCAGACGCAGGATACGCGACGTCCTCGATGGTTCAGCGGCCGGCATCGACAAGGAATATCGCATTATGACGCCACAAGGGGAGGAACGCTGGGTCCGCGTGGTCAGCGATATCGAGCGCTTGAGCGGCAAGCCCAGTCGTCTGTTCGGCATCGTTCAGGATGTTTCCGAAAAAGTGCGTTACGAGCAACGTCTGCTCCAGGCCGCCAACGCCGATCCTTTGACCGGACTTGCCAACCGGGCAGCCTTCAATGCTCATATGGAGCGGCTCACTGTGGCCGACGCTCCTTCCATCGGCTTATTGCTGATTGACGTCGATCGCCTGAAGCAAGTGAACGATATCCTCGGCCATGCGACAGGTGACCTGCTGCTGAAAGGCGTGGCCTCACGTCTGGATGAACGCTTGGGAAAGCGAGGAAAGGTCTTTCGCCTCGGCGGCGATGAGTTCTCCGTCATTCTGGACGCGCCCGCAAGCGTACGCCGCATGGGTTCGCTCGCGCGCCACCTGATCGAATATATCGGTCGCCCTCTGCAGGTTGGAGGATCGACGATAAATCCGGCGATAACTGTGGGTGGGGCGATTTCGGAGGGCAGGATGGATGCCGCAACGCTTTCGCAAAACGCGGACTTCGCTCTCTACCATGCCAAAGAAACGCGGCGCGGCAGCTATATACACTACGAGCCCAGCCTGCGTTCGAGGATAGCGCGTCGCATTCAAATCGTCCGGGAGGTGGAGTCGGCTCTTACCGAACATCGGATGGTGCCGCACTATCAGCCGATCGTTGGCTGTGCCGACGGTCAGGTACGGGCGTTCGAAGCGCTTGTGCGAATGCGGCGTTCGGATGGTTCAATCGTGTCGGCGGCGCAATTTCATGAGGCGTTCACAGACCCAAGCGTTGCCTATCACATTACGACCCGCATGCTCGAGCAGGTCGCGGCCGACATTCGAGGCTGGATCGACCGCGGGCTGGAATTCGGGCGGGTCAGCCTCAACATAAGCGCCTCCGATTTCATGAGGGGCGACTTGGAAACCCGGATCGTTGCCGCCTTTGCGTCAAGAGGTATCCCGCTGGATAAGCTTATGCTGGAGGTGACGGAAACGGTTTTCCTGCAGGGCATGGAAGATGCCGTAGCAACAACCCTGCAACGTTTGCGCAAGAAAGGCCTGACAGTGGCGCTCGATGACTTCGGGACAGGCTATGCGTCGCTGACGCATCTGCGAAGTCTGCCGGTCGACATCATCAAGATCGACAAGAGCTTTATCGACACTATGCTCGTCGATGAATCGAGCCTCGCTATCGTTGAACTGGTGCTCAATCTGGCGCGGAAGCTGGATATGAAGGTCACGGCCGAAGGTGTAGAGAGCCATCGGCAGGCGATGCGTTTGCTGGAAATGGGCTGCACCACACTGCAGGGCTACATGTTCGGCAAACCCATGGGCCGTGAACGTGTTGGCGAATATCTTTGTGCACGCAAACCCGGCGTGACGGAGAATGTCGAGCGACCGCAGGAAGAACCGCGTCGTTTCCTCGGATAGCAGGGAGCGAGCCTTTCGCCGCTATCAGCCGCTTCCGACAAGGCTCAGGCGGCGGCCGTGGAAAGACCCGGATTGGCGTGATGGCAGTCAGTCAGCAGTCCGGGCGCAGCCGTCCTGTTCTTCAAGGCCGGATCCTGTTCGGCGCAGATCGATGTCGCATTCCAGCAGCGCGTTCGAAAACGGCATCCGCTCGGCGGATCGACGGGGCTCGGCAAATCAGTCCGGTTGTTTGATCTCTATAGGGCTTTTCATGATGATTTCATGATGCGGAAACGGGATAGAGATGCCGGCTTTCTTGAAGGCATCCCAAAGCGCCATCAGAACTTGCCCACGAACATTTGTCAGCCCGTTCGCTGGATCCGAGATCCAGAAGCGAAGCCGAAAGTCGAGCGACGAAGCGCCAAAGGCGGTCAGCCAGCAGACGGGTGGCTTATATTGGTTTGCCACCCGGGGCACGGTCGATGCTGTCGCAATGGCGATCTTAACGACTTGATGCGGGTCGCTGTTATAGGACGTCCCGAAGTCAACGTCGATCCGCACATAATCACTGGAGAACGACCAGTTGACGACCTGCTGCGATATGAAGTCTTCATTCGGAATGAGGTACTCCTTGCCATCGCGGGTGATGACGGAAACAAACCGCGAGCGCAGGTCACGGATCGACCCGAACGTGTCGCCAAGGGTGATCGTGTCACCCGGCTTGATCGACTTGTCGATCAAGATGATTATGCCGGATATGAAGTTTGAGACCACCTTTTGAAGGCCGAAGCCGATTCCGACGCCGACTGCGCCTGAGAAAATGGTCAGCGCGGTAAGGTCGACGCCCGTCGCCGACAAAGCGATGGCTCCAGCGATTATGATCAGGCTGATCTTGATGCATTTGCTGATCAACACCTTGATGGAAGGCGATAAGTCGGCCGAGCGCTGAATCCAGTGGGAAAGCATGTTGCCGATGAGGACGGCCAACCAGATCAGGGCGATCGCCAGCACGAGGGCTTTGAGCACAAGCAGAAGCGAGAGTCTCACCGCACCCAAATTAACCGCGAGTCCGTCGAGTGCAGATAGAACCGGGCCGTCAAGACCAACTGCATAAAGAGCGATGTAGCTCCAGCTGCCGATCGCGACGGCGCGCGACAGGGTCGGGTTGCGGATGATCTTGGTCAGGACGGAGATGAGGAACCATGCCGCTGCCAGCGTCAGAGCCGTGGACACAAGCCAGCGTTGTGAGGGCCACGCGCTCTTGCTCAGCACAATGTTGGCGAGCCATAACCAACCGACAAGGAAAAGCCACATCATCCGGCGCATAGGAGCAATGATGACCCGAAGCAGGTCTGGATTGCCCTTGATCAGCCGCGCCTTTGCCTCCATCGCAGGTTCTGTGCGCGACGCAAGTAAGGACGCAAAACCCAAGCCCGCCACGATGATCGCAAGCTGAAAGAACGTCCATTCGTTCAGAATGAATGTCGTTAGCCACTGCTCGGCGACCTCGGTCATCTGCCTGATATTCATGATGATAATCCGATGAATGTCAGCTAGATAAAGCTAGCGCATGAGTTTAGTTCATTTGGAAGAAACAAGCATCAGCATTCCATTTCGTCGTGCTAAAACAAGTCGATGAAACGTGCTCGCGGGTATCGATCAGCTTGCGCGCCTGCGCAGACATGTGCGCAAGATGAGCTGAAGACGGAGCGTCATGAAGCCTACGAAAAAACGCGGCAAGTCACGACTAGACAAGTCTCAGCCATTGCTGCGGCAGCTCGCTGCCGTTCCTGCGAAGCTGTTCGGCGCGTTCCGCCAACAGTACGGCGCCATCTGCTTCCGCTATTGCGATGGCGGGCCGAAGATCGAAATTCTCGTGATCACATCGCGCGAGAGCGCGCGCTGGGTCATACCGAAGGGCTGGCCGATGAAAGGGAAGAAGCCTTTCGAAGCGGCGGCGATCGAAGCCTGGGAGGAAGCAGGCGTGCGCGGGGCGGTGAGAAGGAAACCTGTCGGCCGCTATACCTATCTGAAGGAGTTCGACGACAGCGATGTGGCGCCATGTATCGTCGACCTGTTTCAGATCGAAGTCACCGAGATCGGAAACGACTTCAAGGAGCAAGGCCAACGTATTCTCGAATGGGTCAGCCCTGATGAGGCGGCGCGACGTGTTCGAGAAGTCGAACTCAAGTCGCTGCTCGTCGAATTTGAACCGCGGGGCCAAAAGAAGTCTGACCACGGCTGATAGGGTTGTGGGGCTCTTCCTTCTGGTTACCGTTCGTGGCGGGCTCGGAAGGCAAGTTGACTCTCAATTGCCTTCGCGTCGACGGGCGTGATCATTATCGCTCGAACGGCTCGCCGAGCGAGGCGACGCCATTGAGCTTGAGCAGGCGGCGATCCGCCGAAATGATACCGAGCACGATGATCGTCACCAGATAGGGCAGGCATGCGAGCAGCTGCGAGGGAACGTCGAGCCCGGTCGCCTGGGCGGCAAGCCCGATCAGCGATACTGCGCCGAACAGGCACGCCCCGAGAAAGATGCGGCCGGTCAGCCAGGTTCCGAAGACGACGAGCGCAATTGCGATCCAGCCGCGGCCGGCAATCATCCCATCCGCCCAGAGCGGCGTGTAGATCGTCGCCGCATAGGCGCCGGCAAAGCCAGCCATGACGCCGCCGACAGCGGCTGCGGCGAAGCGGATTGCGACGACCGGGTAGCCGATCGCATGGGCCGCCTTTGGGTTTTCGCCGACGGCGCGGATAATCAAACCGACCTTGCTGTAGGCAAACATCGCCCAGATAACGAGTGTCACGGCCAGCGATAGCCAGACGACGATATCCTGGGTAAACAGGCCGCCGATGACCGGAATATCGGAAAGACCGGGAATGGCGATCTTCGGCAGCGCCCTGACGGTCAGGCTCTCGTAGGTCTTGCCGAACAGTGCCGACAGGCCCTGTCCGAGAATCCCGATCGCAAGCCCGGTCGCGACCTGGTTTGCATTGAAGCCAAGGACGATTGCCGCAAAGATCAGGGCCAAAAGCGCGCCGCCGAGGCCGGCGGCGAGAAAAGCCAGAAAATGGCCGCCGCCATGATAGACGATGATGAAGGCGATGGCGGCGCCGAATGCCATCAGCCCCTCGACGCCGAGATTGAGCACGCCCGCACGCTCGACTATAAGTTCTCCGAGCGCTGCGAGGAGGAAAGGTGTCGCAGCAGCCAGCATTCCGGCCAGAACGAACTCGACGGCGTTCATGCCGGGCTCCTGCTCGCTGCGGGCCGCCAGACAAGACGGTAGCGCACGAAGGCGATGGCGACGAGATAGGCAAGGAGTAGGCTGCCCTGGAAAACCCGGACGGCCGCGACCGGCAGATTGGCGGAGACCATGGCGTTGTCGCCGCCGATGTAGAGCGCCGCCATGACGATTGCAGAAACGACGATGCCGATCGGGTGCAGGCCGCCGAGATAGGCGACGATAATTGCCGCATATCCGTATCCGGTTGAGATCGAGCGCTGCAGCTGACCGAGCGGGCCGGCGACTTCGGCAGCACCAGCAAGACCGGCTGCGGCTCCACCGATCAGCAGGGAAAGCCAGATTGCCCAGCTTTCCCGGAATCCGGCATAGCTCGCCGCGCGCGGCGCCAGTCCGCCGACCTGCAATTTATAGCCGATGAAGCTCTTCTGCATAAAGACCCATGCGGCGATCGACAGGAGAACGGCGAGAACGAGCGCGACATTGACGCGCGTTCCCTCGATCAGGATCGGCACCATCGCGTCATATTGGAACATGACGGACTGCGGGAAATTGAAGCCGTTCGGATCCTTCCAAGGACCGAGCAGCAGATAATTGAGGAGCTGCACGGCAACGAAACTCAGCATCAGCGAAACCAGAATTTCGTTGGCATTGAGCCGGACGCGCCAAAAGGCGGGGAAGGACGCCCAGAATGCCCCGCCCATCATGCCGAGCAGCAGCATCGCCGGCCAGATCCATTGGCCGGTTGCGTCGGGCCACCAGATCGGAATGGCGGAGGCGAAGATCGCACCGAGCACGAATTGTCCTTCGGCACCGATGTTGAACACCTTGGCGCGAAAGCCGAGCGCAAGCCCCTGCGCGATGAGGAGCAGGGGAGCGGTCTTCAGCAGCACTTCGGAGAACGACGCCCATGAATAGAAGGGCTCGATCAGCATAGCATAGACCACCGCAGCCGGATCGCGCCCCATGGCGACGTAAAGTCCGAGATTGAGTACGATGGTGACGAGGAGGGCGATGGGCGGCGCCAGAACGGTGGCGGCAAGCGATGCCCGCTCCCGACGGACCAGAATGGGCAGGGCGGCAAGGAAAGGTCTGCTCATGCGGTGGCTTTCTCGCGCTGCGGCCGGGCTCCGATCATATATCGACCAATCTCTTCCGGGGTGGTCTCACGCGTGACCAGCGGCACACTCAGCGTCCCGTGATGCAGGACCTGGATAAAATCGCTCAATTCGAACAGTTCCTCGAGTTCCTCTGAAATGACTAGGATCGCCATGCCCTCGTTGCGAAGGCGCATCAGCCGCTTGCGGATCGCCGCGGCCGCACCGATATCGACGCCCCAGGTCGGCTGGGCGAGGAAAAGAAGCTTCGGCGCCAGCATGATTTCGCGTCCGACGATGAACTTCTGCAGGTTGCCCCCGGAAAGCGACCCGGCCTCTGCCCCTGGCCCGCGCGTGCGCACGTCGAAGTCCCGGATGCAATCACTTGTGAAGGCCTTCGCCTTGACCTTGTCGAGCAGGCCATGCTTCACAAGGTTCAGCGGGTGCGCGGTCAGCAGGCTATTGAGGGTGAGCGACATCTCGGGAACCGCACCACGGCCGAGCCGCTCCTCCGGGACGAAGGCGAAACCCAGCCGCCGCCGGGCGGCAGCGTCGAGCGCGCCGACATCCTCGCCCATCATGAAGATCCGGTCGCGCTGATCCCGCGGCAACGGGGTTTCGCCCGAAATCAGCGCCGCGAGTTCGCTTTGACCATTTCCCGAAATGCCGGCAATGCCGAGGATTTCGCCGGCGCGCACGGCCAGGCTGACGTTGGAAAGCGGCACGGCGAAGGGGTCCGCCCGGTAATCGAGCCCGACTAGCTCCAGACGCTTTTCACCTTCGACCGAAGGCAGCGCAGGCATCGGTTCCGGCATGTCGCGGCCGATCATCATCCGGGCAAGCTCGTGCGCATCGTGCTCGCGGGGGTCGACGTGACCGGTCACCTGTCCGCCGCGCAGGATCGTAGCGCGATCACAGAGCGACTGGATTTCTTCAAGCTTGTGAGAGATGAACAGGATGGACACGCCACCGTCCCGCAGCCGGCGCAATGTTTCGAACAGCTTTTCCACCGCCTGCGGCGGCAGCACCGAGGTCGGCTCGTCAAGAATGAGCAGTTTCGGATCGGTCATCAGGCATCGGATGATTTCCACCCGCTGCCTCTGGCCGACGGAAAGCGAATGGACATGAGCGTGTGGATCGACTTCGAGGCTGAACTCATGCCCGAGCTTGCGAACGCGTTCCGCAAGATCGCTCTTCTTGCCGGACACGATCAGGCGGATATTCTCGACGACCGTCAGGCTCTCGAACAGCGAGAAATGCTGGAACACCATGCCGATACCGGCGCGCCTTGCCTCTGCGGGAGAGGCAAGGCTGAGGGCTTTCCCGTTCCACGCGACAGTGCCGCTGTCCGGCTGCTCGACGCCGTAGATCAGCTTCATCAGGGTCGATTTGCCAGCCCCGTTTTCTCCGAGGATGGCATGGATGGATCGTGGAGCGACGTCGAGATCGATCTGCTGATTGGCATCGACCGGGCCATAGCTCTTGGTAATGCCGCGCAGCGACAGGAGCGGGCTCGGCATGGCTTACTTCGGCAGCGGCGTCGTGACACCCTTGACGTGCCAGTCCATCGCGACGATCTGGGCGTCTGTCGCCGTGGTCCCCGAAGCGACACCTTCACTGCCATCAGCCTTGATGATCGGACCGGTAAACGGCGAGAAGCTGCCATCGGCAATCTTGGCCTCGATTTCCTTGATCTTGGTCATCGTATCGGCTGGGATTGCAGGGTTCCAATCGACGACCTGGACAACCTTGTCGGCAACACCGAGGAAGGCGTTGGCGCCCTTGAAGGTGCCGGCAAGATGGGCGTCGACCGACGCCTTGAAGAAGGGTGACCAGTCAGTAGCGATGCAGCCGAGATAGGTCTTCTCGGCATATTTCTTCATCGAGGAGTTGAGGTTGAATGCATAAACGCCGGCTTCCTCGCAGGCCGAGATTACCGAGGGCGTATCCTGCGCATTCGAGAAGATCACGTCGCAGCCCTGCGAGATCAGCGCCTTGGCGGCTTCCTGCTCCTTGGCTGGATCGAACCAGGAGTTGACCCAGACGACAGACACTTCGATATCCGGCTTGACGGCCTGCGCGCCCAGGGTGAAGGCGTTGATAGAGGTGATCAGCTCGGGAATGGCAAAGGCCGACACCGAGCCGAGTTTGCCGGTCTTGGAAACGGCCGCCGCCGCCATGCCGAGCAAGTAGGTTCCCTGGAAATATTTCGCTGCGAAGGGCGAGAAGTTCGGTGCGACCTGGAAGCCCGAAGCATGCAGGACGGTCACCTTCGGATTGCGGCGGGCGATCTGCAGCGCGCCATTTTGATAGCCGAAGGAGCCGGCAATCAGGAAATGATTTCCGTCGGCGACGGTCTTGTTCATGATGCGGTCGGCGTCCGGACCTTCGGCGATGTTTTCGATGACCGTGACCTTCACCTGGTCGCCGTAGGCGGCCTTGATCGGGTCGATGCCGGCGGCAAGCGCATGACCCCAGCCGACGTCGCCGATAGGCGAGGGAACGACGAGGGCGATGCCGAGCGGTTCGTCGGCGGCAAGCGCCGAGCGGCCGGCAAAAGCCGTCGCAAGACCGGCAGCCGCCGCGCTCTTCATCAGTGTTCTGCGGGTGAAATTACTGGACATGTCAGTTCCCTCTTTTGGTTTTTAGAATTCGACTGCCTCGAGAGCCGCTTCCGCGGCGGCGAAGAGCTGTGCCTCATCGAGCCCGACAAACTCACCGGCTTGCCAGACGATGCGTCCGTTGATCATGGTCAGGTCGGTCGGCATGCCGATCCCCACCTTGGCAATCAGGCTCAATGGGTCGTGGCGGGTTCCGACATAATCCATCCGCCTGGTATCGATGGCGAAGAGGTCGGCTGCCATGCCGGGAGCGAGCCGGCCGATATCGCTGCGGCCAAGCAGGCTTGCGCCACCCGTGGTCGCGTAGCTCAGGAAATCGACGGGCGCTGGAACCGGATGGGCGCGCGTCGAGGCCGTCAGGCATTGCAGCATATAGGCAGAGTGGATGCAGTGCATGAGGTTGGAATTGTCGTTCGAGGCCGCGCCATCGCAACCGAGGCCAATACGCAGGCCGAAAGCGGCCATTGCGGGTATGTCCGTCACTTCGGCGCCGACCAGATAGACCGGTTCGGGGCAATGGGAGACACCCGTGCCGCTTGCCGCCATCTTGCGCAGTTCCTCGTGTGTCAACTCCCAGCAGTGGGCATAAAAGCTGTCAGGCCCGGCAAAGCCGAGTTCGGCGCAATAGTCGACCGTACGCATTCCATGCCGTGCTTGGATGACGGGACTTTCACCTTCGCCGACATGCGTGTGCAGCCGGACGCCGCGATCACGGGCAAGCGCGACCGATTCGACGAAGGTTTCGCGGTAACAATTGACGGGCTGACAAGGGGCAACGACCACCTGCCGCATGCTGAAGGTGCCGGAATCGTGGTAGCTGTCGATCAGCCGGGCGCAATCGGCGATGAACTCGTCCGTGGTTTCCAGCATGGCGTCCGGGATCGTCGAGCCCTCGGACTTCGGCAGTGTGTTGCCACCTCGTCCCGCGTGGAAGCGCATACCGAGAAGTTCCGCCGCCTCGAACTGGCGATCGATCAGACGCTTTCCGGCGTGGCGGGGGAAGCAATATTGGTGGTCGAAGGCCGTCGTGCAGCCATGCTTGATCATCTCCGCCATGGCCGTGACCGACGAATGATAGAAGCAATCCTCGTTCAGCCGCGAGAAGATCGGATAGATCCGGTCGAGCCATTCGATCACGGAGAGCTTCGTCCAGTCGAGATCGGCGCGATTGCGCACGAAGCATTGGAAGAAGTGGTGATGGGTGTTGACGAGACCCGGATAGACAAACCAGCCGGATGCATCCTGAATGGTCGTATCAGCAGGCAGGGCCTGTTGCGACAGGTTGGTGCCGATCGCCTGGATCGCCGGACCGCAGGTAAGCAGATCGGCGTTCCGGCGCACCGCCGGCCGATTGCCGTCGTCGACGATAATCGCTGCGCAGTTCTTCAGCAGGTACCCCGCCATCTCACTTCTCCTCGTTGACGGGATGAGGGTCGGGTTTCAACTCGTGCAGCCGGTGGATGCCGGGCATTTCGATAAAACCTTCAAGGCTGCGGATGGCGCGCAGCCAAAGCCTAATGTTCGGATAGGGATCGAGCGAGATTCCGCCATCAGGCGCCAGTGCGACATAGGGGAAACAGGCGATGTCGGCGATCGTTGCGCGTTCCGACGCCAGGAACCGCATGTCGCGGAGCCGCTGCTCAAAAAGCCCGGCTTCGAGTTCGCGCAGCGCCGCGACCCCCTGTGCCTGCAGGGCCTCGATATTGCCGGGGCGCAGCAGCATCTGCTGCAGCCGTGCCCCACCGAGATTTGTCGTCAGCCGATGCGAAAAAGAGAGCCATTGTTGCACGCGCGCCGTCTCCTCGGCGGCGCTCAGACCCAGCCAGTCGGGGCCGCATCGAGCGGCGAGATAGGCGAGCATGGCGGAAGATTCGGTCAGCACCAGATCGCCATCCACGAGGATCGGGATCGAGCCTGCCGGATTGAGGGCCAGAAGCTCAGGACCACGATGTTCCATGCCGGGATGGAAATCGACCGGCCGGATATCCAGCTTGACGCCGAGGATCGCTGCCATCAGGCGGATCTTGTAACAGCTCGGCGATAGGATGTAGTCGTAGAGCTTCATTGTGCGACCAGCTGTGCGCCATAGAGATAGTTGCGGCGCTTCAGCCAGCGCCGGTAAGCGATCGATGTCAGGTCGGCCCTTGTCGGAATTTCCATGCCGGGATCGAGCGGCAGAAGCGCCGGGATCTGGTTTTCGAGGATCGACCGATCCTGCAGGAAAATCATCTGTTGAAAATGGATGAGATCCGTCATTGGCGTCACGTCGTCGAAGAGGGCCATCCACGGCCAAACGTCGCAAAGGTCTTCCGCAAGCGGCTGGACGAACAGGGTAATGACATCCCATTCGCCCGGGCGGGGAGGGCAGGTCTTGTAAAGCACCGAGCAGGTCGGGGCCGGCACGCGATACATATACTCGGTGGTTATCCCGCTGGTCGCCGACTTTGCAGCCTGCGGCTGGTAGAACTTCACCTGCGTCGCCCAGACTTCATCCTCTTTCTCGCGGATCTCGACTTTATAATTTTCGACCTCCGTATGCGGCTCGGCGCCGAGGATATCGGTGTGGACGAAGGGAAAATGCGCAATGTCGAGGAAGTTCTCGACTGCTCTTAAGGGGGAGCAGCGTACCCGCACGACACCGACGTCGACGAAGCGGCGGCCGGGCTGATCGGCCTCGGGAATGGCAAAGATCTCCTTGGCGGGGGTACCGAGAGAAGACCAGACATGACCATAGCGGAGGCGAACGGGCAGGGCACGTCCATTGTCCGATGTGACGCGTGCCGCGCCATCAGGGGTGCGTACCACCTCGATGGGCTCGCCCATCAAAGCGGTCTTGCTTCCTGCCTCGGTGAGCCCGCTGACGAGGCTGACCGGGTACCATTCGTCGATCATCGCGCCGGCTCCTTTCATGCCACATCCTTCTGGCGTTTCTCCGCCCGGCGGCGCACCGCTTCGGCGATGCGGGACGCTGTAATCCGATCTGCGACGCTGCGCCCCTGTTCGACCAGGAGATGAATGAGCGTGCAGTCGATCTGCTCCGCCGGCAGCAGCCGGACCCACGGACAGTCAGCGACTGGGATGAGCCCGCCCGCATCGGCTTTTCCGCCGGCCGCCGCCTCAATTGCCGCTATGTCGGCCTCCAGCGTCATCGAGCGTATGGGCATGAGACGATCAAGGCGTGGCGGCGGCATCGCTGGTTCCCCGACCGCCACCCAGACGATGCCATCCGATTCTTCAACTTGCTGAACCGCGACGCGGATCGTTTCCGGCGGCACGAGATCGGGATGAGCCGGGATGCGAACGCATGCTCCCGCCGGAGAATAGCTCCAGCCGTGATAGATGCAGGAGAGGGCCTCGCTCCGGACGAAGCCATGAGACAATCGCATGCCCCGATGCGGACAACGGTCCGAAGAAGCTGATGCGCGCCCGGACTGACTGCGCCAGAGAGCGATGGATCCTGACGGGGTCCAGGCCGGAATCACGGTGGCCGGCGGCAGATCGGCAGAAAGCGCGACAGGCATCCAGGAGCCGGCCGTATCGGAAGGCATGACGGTTATTTCCTCAATCTTACCAGCGGCTTGACACTGCAGACGTAGCGCGGCTTTCCAAGCTTTGCAATCTCAGCTTCAGAGGTTTGCATAAAAGATTCGCATTGGCAACAATGGTTAAATAACGGGCATTAGCTCGGGTGCTGTTCCGGCTGCGGTGTGTCTGTGGCATATACAATCCTGCGCTGAATCGCGTCGACCCAGACGTCGATCGGCCCAAGTGAACATCCCATTTCCAGCATGTCGATCAGTTCGACAGGTCCCGCGACTTCGAGTTCGATCCGGTCGGCGCCGGCATGCAAAAAATCTTGGGAAAGGCCGAGCTTGTCGGCATGACGGCGAATCCACGGGACGAACGAGGCGGACTTGACGTCGCCAAGGATCGTGATCCGTTCGCGTTCGCTCTGCCGTGGTCGTCCCATGGAATTCTCTCGCTCGTTCCGTGCTGACAGCATAGCGCTTCAATGCCGTTGTGAAAGGGGCATGAGGGAAGGTTCTGGTCGTTCCACCGATCGATGCCTAAATATCAATCCTGCGGGCTCCGTGGAGAAGGTGACACCAGCCGTCGCCTCCGTAGTGGTCGCCAAAGGCCGCATCTCAGAAAACGAGCGGCAGATTCTTCAGGTCGACTAGGTAGAGCGGAAGGAGGTGACGACCGAGCTCGATGACACTTCAGCCGGAGACTTGCTCCTATTGCAGGGTCGGTCCTTGAACGAAAAGATATGGCCCGCACGTCGCTCGCGGGCCTTACCTGAACACCCAGAGAAGGTTTATCAGGAAATTAAAGGTGAAGGCCGTCCCTATGCCGAAAAACTTTGCCCATAAGGGCGAGAACCCGACCTGTTGTGCGAGAATCAGCGTCACACAGACATTGATGGACAAGCCGACGAGCGCGCCGATCAGAAACAGTGAAGCGCGCTTGCGGCTTATTGCCTGATTGAAGACATAGCGGCTGGTAATGCTGTAATTGACGGCGGCGGCGATCAGCCAGCTCGATGTCGCCGAAAGGCTGAGAGGCACGCCGAGCACCAGCATGCAATGAAACATCGTGAGGTCGACGAATGCAGCGAGACCCCCAGTGAACACATAACGAATAGCTTTGGAAAAGATCATCCGGATGTCTCCTCTGCCCGAAGCGCCGCGAACACTGGGTCCGAATAGGTTGAAAAGGTCAGCCAGTCCTCCCGCGGCACGTTGGAGCGAATGAGCGGCAGGACACCAGCGCGCCGCGCCGCAAGACCGTCCCGCTCCGGTCTGTCGCCTATCAGCACCGTTTGCGCCGGACCGACACAGGCGCGCTGCATCAGCATCTGCAGGCCCCGCGGATGAGGTTTTTGGATGCCGACGCCGGGATCGCTTGCAGCCAATATGTAATCGGCCGACAAGTTCATCCTGTGCAGCTTCTCGTCGGCAGGATAATCAGAATAGATCCCGATCGCCTTATTCTGCCGTCTAAGACCGGCAAACAACTCCACCAGCCCATCATACCGGCAGGATGCGAGATGGGCGAGCGGACGGCGGCCGATCCATTCGCTGACGATTGCCTCTATCCTTGCCGCGGGCTCGCCGGTTCGCGCGACGATACGCGCCATCAGGTTCGCCTGAAAATCGTCGATCTCCTCCTCGCCGATGGTTTCACGCAAGGAACGGTAAGCGCGCAGCACCCGCAGATTGGTCAGACTGCCCCGCGCCACCGCATGAGCGATCAATTCGCCCGCCATCCGAAGGCGCAGCCTCCTCTGGCTATATAGCGTTCCGTCGACATCAAAGACGACGAGACGGATACTGCCCCAGTCGATATCATTCGCCATGATCATTGGATGGTGATGTAGTGCTGCTCGGTCAGGGTCACTAGAAGCGGAATGTCGACGAATGTCGTGAAGATGAAGGCCGCCACCAGGGCCATGACGATTGCGATCAGCCCTGACTCGCGGAACAGCTTTTCCGGTTTCTGCGCCGTAGAGCCCGGTTTTGTCGCCATCACGAAGTAGGCAGTAAACAGGGCAACGACGAAGGGTAGGACGAGCATGTACTCGATGCGATACTTGACCAGGAAGACGGACAGGAAGGCAATCGAAAAGAGTGAATAGGCAATGCATGAGGCGGTCAGCGAGACCTGCGTATAGTGCGCGAAACTCGCCCGGTAGCTCGACAGCAGATCTTTACCATGGGACGCGACGATCTCGTCATATTCCGACAAGCGCTTGGCCGCCATAAGGAACGCGCCGCCGAACCAGTAGGCGAGGATGATCGATCCGGGCGGCAGGCTCGTTGGGTCGATCATCGACCAGCCGATCACCAAGCGGATGGGATTGTTGATCGATTCCGAGATGACGTCGAGATAGGCCTTATCCTTGCTTCTGATGGGGTCGAGATTGTAGAGGATTCCCTGAATCGCAAACAGACAGGCGACGCAGAAGAGAAGTTTGCTCGAGAGGATGGCGCAGCCGAGGCCGACGATGAGCAGCACGCTCCACTCAAGCTGAACCAGCCTGCCGTTCATCGCGCTTTGCACGGCTGGTCGCTGCGATTTCGTCGGGTGATGCCGGTCAAACTCGCGGTCGAACCACTCGTTGATGCAGTAGTTTGCGGATGCGATGCAGAGCGCGGTCACAAGGCCAAGCAGGACCGAAGACGCCAGGTCATCGTTTCTGACCCCGCGCAGAAGATAGGCGAGGATGATGCCGGGAAGGATGAAGACATGCTTCGTGCTGTGATCGAGCCGTGCAATGGCGATATAGTCGCGCAAGCCCGCTCGGCCTGATGCGGGGACGCTGCGATCACTCGAGCCTGTGTTCATACCAGACGCCTCTTTCTTCGTCAGACGGTCTATTTCTGATCATCATCCAACAGATACACGTCATAGGTTTCGAAATAATTCCCAGGGCCGAGTGTGCTTTCACCGCAGGCCTATGCCGGATGAGAAAAGAGCGAGAAAAGAAGCGAGGCAAGGCCGCGGCGAAAGCGGCGGGCGAAGGAGGTGGTCGAGCTTGACAGCCGGGGCGCCACACTCACCAAAGCAGCCCGCTATACGCAGACGTCAGCCACTGGGTATCCTTCGATGCTGTGGAATAGACGCCGCTGAAGGTCTGCTCGGTCATATTGGTGAAGACGCCAAGCGTTTCGCGGATGAAGGCCGAGGTGGAATGCTCCTGAATGTCGCGCAGCATCGCGAGCACCGAGGGCTCCGGCTCAGAAACGATCTGGCGGAGGCTGCGCAGGGTTCGCCGTCCCTCATATTCCAGCGAGAGCATCACGTGGGCGAGCAGGCCGGTCGGAAGGTTGTGCGCCTGGTTCTGGAAGTAGGATCCGGTCGAGCTTTCGAAGCGCAGGCTTTCCGACAGCAGCATATGCGCAATGCCGACGATGTCCTCTTCCTTTTGCTTGGATGCTTCGATCCCGTCGAGCACGTTGAAGCCCATGATCGGGCTCGTCGGATCGAGCACCATAACCTCGCGGCCAAGGGCGCTAGTGCGGTGTTCGGCCACCATTGGCGCGACCTCGGTGGAGGGATCGAGGCAGATCAGCGGTCCCCTGTAGCGTAGTGCCGTCGGCACCACATTGCTCGTCGTCTTGTATCCACCCGACCCGGCAAAGAACAGCATGTGCGTGGAATCAAAGTCCTGTTTGTAGGTGAGCAACGGGGCCTTGCCGCCTTTCCCCCATGTCGCCAGATCGTTTGGATCGAAGGGCAGGTGGTGGACGATTTCCTTGTCGACTCGGTAGCGCTCGCCGACGACGATTTCGCCATTAGGTGGAAAGAGCTTTGCCACCGCGGACATCGAAAGCCAATCCGCGTTTCCGAAGGTTCCGCGCTTGGCGCGCGTCACCGGTTCGGGCACGACTGTCGAGATGCGCGCGGCCACCGCCACCGCCATGAAGCCTACCAGCGCGCCGATGACGGCAACGACATCCAGATAGGAAAGTGCCTGGTTCCATGCGATCGCGCCGCATTTGACGGACGGGACAAGCCGGCCATATTCGCGCAGTGCATAAAAGCCGGCCACAGCCAGAAAGCAGACGAGGCTCGCTATTGCCACCGGCCTTCGCCGGTGCAGCGGCAGAGCCCATACCGTCAATAGCCCCGCGAGTGGCCCGAACAGAAGCGCCGGCAGAGGCGCGGCCCGCAGGAGCCAATATCCGGTCTTGCCTGTCATGCCGGGGGCCAGTTCCTCCCACCGCCAGCTGACGACATAGGCGGCAAGAGTAGTGACAGCGATCGGCACCAGAACGAGCAACAGGCTCGGATGCGGTTTCCTTCGCGTGGTCATTCGGGCGCCTCCACGATGCCCCGCGAACCGCCATCGAGCTTGGGGATCTTGAATGCTTCCTCTCCAATACCGCGCAAGCGTCGATACTCCGATGAACCCGGGGCGATCCTTGCCAGTTCGAGAAAGCCG
The DNA here is from genome assembly GCF_014193135.1 of Rhizobium sp. BK049. NCBI lineage: Bacteria > Pseudomonadati > Pseudomonadota > Alphaproteobacteria > Hyphomicrobiales > Rhizobiaceae > Rhizobium > Rhizobium sp. BK049. The sequence continues at coordinate 2,138 of NZ_JACHYV010000005.1, read as the reverse complement.
CCGAGCAGGAATGCCCGGTCAGCCCTCGTGAGGCCGGCCTTGACGACCAGGCCGCCGAGCAAAAACCTTTCGCGCGCCTCATGCTTGCGATCAGCTGTCACGAGACACCTCCGCCGGCGCTCCAGTGCCGCCAGCTGCTGGTCGACGCGGCGAACCAGATGCGCCATCAGTCCCCTTCTTCTCTCCTTTGCGAAATCGCGCCGCGATCTCCTCGACGAGCGGCGAGATTATACTAACTAGAATAAAATAGTTAAATAGTCTATTTTGCATCAATCTGAAAATGTCGCAGCCGCAATTCCGGTCGATAGGCGCGTTTCGGAAAAGCGGCATCGGCCCTGCGGCCCGATCGATTTGAGGGCGCAATATACGTCGCTGCCGCGACGTGCTTGGAAGGTGTGCGGAGCCATCAGTGCCGATCATGTTCGTCAGAGCGCAGGTGATCAGCAGGGGAGCGGGGCGCAGCGTCATCTCGGCCGCCGCCTATCGCCATCGCGCCCGGATGATAGACGAGCAGGCCGGAACGTCCTTCAGCTATCGTGGTGGGGCGCGGGAACTGGTGCATGAGGAACTGGCGCTACCCGATCAGATCCCGGCTTGGCTGACGGCGGCGATCGGTGGGCAATCCGTTGCCAAAGCGAGTGAGGTGCTCTGGAATGCGCTCGATGCTTCCGAGACGCGGGCGGACGCGCAGCTCGCCCGCGAGCTGATCATCGCACTGCCGGAGGAACTGACGCGAGCGGAGAACATCGCGCTTGTCCGGGAGTTCGTCCGGGACAGCTTCACGTCGATGGGAATGGTGGCCGACTGGGTCTATCATGACAACGACGGCAACCCGCACATCCATCTCATGACCACGCTGCGTCCGCTGACGGAGGACGGCTTCGGCCGGAAGAAGGTTCCTGTTCTTGGCGAAGACGGCAAGCCGCTACGCATTGTCACGCCGGACCGGCCGAACGGCAAGATCGTCTACAGGGTGTGGGCAGGCGACAAGGAAACCTTGAAGGCCTGGAAGATCGCCTGGGCGGAAACGGCCAACCGGCACCTGGCGCTCGCCGGTCATGAGATCCGGCTTGATGGCCGCTCCTATGCCGAACAGGGGCTGGACGGCATCGCGCAAAAACATCTTGGGCCGGAGAAGGCAGCGCTCGCGCGCAAGGGCAGGGAGCTTTATTTCGCACCGGCCGATCTCGCCCGGCGTCAGGAGATGGCCGATCGGCTGCTGGCAGAGCCTGAGCTTTTGCTGAAGCAGCTCGGCAATGAGCGCTCGACCTTCGACGAGAAGGATATCGCCAAGGCGCTGCATCGATATGTCGACGATCCGGCAGACTTCGCCAATATCCGCGCCCGGCTGATGGCGTCGGACGAACTTGTGATGCTGAAGCCGCAGGAGATCGAGGCAGAAACGCTTAAGGTCGCAGATCCGGCAGTCTTCACCACTCGGGGCATGCTGCGCATTGAATATGACATGGCCCGCTCGGCTGAAGTTCTCTCGGAACGAAAGGGCTTCGGTATCTCCGGTGACCAAGTGGCCGCCGCTGTTCAAAACGTCGAACGGGCCGATCCGGCAAAACCCTTCAAGCTCGATGCGGAACAGGTCGATGCCATCCGCCATGTCACCGGCGGCAGCGGCATTGCCGCTGTTGTCGGCCTTGCCGGCGCCGGCAAGTCAACGCTGCTGGCGGCAGCCCGCCTTGCCTGGGAAGGCAAAGGGCGCCGGGTGATCGGTGCCGCCGTTGCCGGCAAGGCGGCGGAAGGCTTGAAAGACAGTTCCGGCATCAAGTCACGCACGCTCGCCGCCTGGGAACTGGCCTGGGCCAATGGGCGCGACACGCTCCACCGCGGTGATGTGCTCGTCATCGATGAAGCCGGCATGGTGGCCTCGCAGCAGATGGCCCGTGTGCTTGACATCGTCGAGGAGGCGGGCGCGAAAGTCGTTCTCGTCGGCGACGCCATGCAGCTACAGCCGATCCAGGCGGGGGCCGCCTTTCGGGCGATCAGCGAACGCATCGGTTTTGCCGAACTTGCCGGCGTGCGCCGCCAGCATGAAGAATGGGCGCGCCAGGCCTCGCGGCTCTTTGCCCGCGGCGAGATCGAGAAAGGGCTCGACGCTTATGCCCGGCATGGTCACCTTGCCGAGG